>NZ_DDBA01000067.1:0-40684 GCF_002333005.1 Empedobacter sp. UBA2044 | reverse complement strand
AGATTTTCAAATCTAAAGGAAATTGCTGATTTTATCAAACATCAACTTTTATATGCAAAAGATAAGCTACATTGGATTAATAAGTTTGAAAAGTTAGTTTCAGTAAATGAATTTCTGTTTGAAAAAGGAAGAAATAAAACTCGTTTAATGAAAATTTATACTTCAACAGAAATAATTCGATTAGGTTTATATAAACCAATAGAGATTAAAGACGAGGACAGACCAGCACCGAGATACATCAATGCAGATTTAGAAGAACGCTATTTTTCGTTTTATAAAACGCAGAAAAATTTAGAACAGATGGAAGATTATTGCGATCAAATCTTTTTCTTAACCAATGAGAAATACGAATACGAACAAGCTAACATTCATTTTATCAATCCAAAGCTTCCAGAATATTCAGAGCAATGCAACAAGAAAATTGAACATTTACAACACATTAGAAGATTAAAGGAAGAATTACAAGTAGTTAAAGAAGAAAAATGCAATTACAACAAATTACAATTCAATGGAAACGTAAATCAACTGGTTGATATATTTTATCAAATGTCCAGAGAACTTTTTGTAGATGGAAAACCATTTTTAGATGGAAATCTCAATGATATCGCAAAAGTAATTGTGTCCAATTTTGTTGATAAAGATGGAAACGAATTAAGCCTAAAAACCGTTCGAACAATTTTAACTCCATCACGAGAAGATAAACGACCAAACATAAATAAGCGAATAGATATAGATAAATTGCTTTAAAGCATTCAATCCTAACTTACTCAGTTAGGATTTTTTTTGCTCAAAAAGGTCTTATTCAAAAAATAGCAAGTCTTTAACCAATCATAGATAAACAGTTAGTTTCAAAATTATTTTGGTCTTATAAGACCAACTTAAGACCTGGCGACTTTTTTTTCTGTACTTCATTTGTTCCATAATCTTAAAACAAGAAAGAAAATGGAAGCAATCATTTTAACAAAGGAACAATACGATGCGATCGTATTCCAATTAGAAGAAATCACTAAAAAATTAAACAAAGCATTAGCAGCTAAACAAGAAACATTTATGGATAACCAAGAGTTTCTAATGCTAATGAAAATTTCAAAACGTACAGCTCAAACGTGGAGAGATGAAGGAAAGGTTTCATTCTGTCAAGTAGGCAACAAAATCTACTACAAAATGTCTGATGTCGAAAAGTTATTGAACGAACACTACAACAAATCATTCTCTAACAAACGCTAAAAATTAGAGTATCGGCATCTAAATCAAATTGGCATTACAATTCGCAGACGAGCGTCAATCCATTGAGAGAAGCGCAAAAATGTTTACCGACCATCGGGAATGATTTAATTCATTCCCGAAGTGAAAAGGATTTTTAGCCTAAACGGATTTATAGCCTTGACTTTTTTGTTTCGTTTTTGTGTCAAGACAAAAATGAAAGTAAAGAACAATTCATTTTACTTTTTACATAATACATAATACAACAAAATATGAAATTCACCCTATTCCAAAACTTCAACGAGGTAATAAACACCATACCAGTTGAGCAAATCGTAACAGAAATCAAAGAAGGAACATACAAAAGTCAAATTTTGTATTTGCGTAAATCCTTAGAACAAGGTAAAATGGAACCATACGAAAAAGCAAAGAAATCATTACTAGCTTTTACACCAAGTGCAACATTCAAAGGAGGTAGAAAATTAGACTACCTCCAACATTACAATCAAATAATCGTACTGGATATTGATAAAGTTGAGAAAAATAAGCTTGCCGAAATCAAACTAAAAGCGACAGAATTAAGTACAACATTTGTTGCATTTATCAGTCCATCAAACAACGGATTAAAGCTATTCATCAAGGTTTCAACCAATCAAGACGAACACAAAAACACGTACAACATTATCAAAGAATTTTACGAAAAAGAGTTAGAAATCGAAATCGATAAATCCGGAAAAGACATTACACGTTTATGTTTTTACTCCTTTGATCCAGAAATCTATTTCAACTCAAACGCAGAAGTTTTTTCTTGTCATTCTGAACAAAATTGTCATTTCGAGCTTGTCGAGACATCTAATTCAGTTAGTCATCCTGAACTTGTTTCAGGATCTCATAACACGAATAAATCTAATATCTCAAATCTCAATACTACAGATCTATTATACGATCATTGCGTCAGATTCACAAAACAGAAAATGGATTACGCTGAAGGAAACCGAAATAACTTTGTACATCAATTAGCGTGTAACCTAAACCGAAAAGGAATCAGTTATGCAGAAGCATTAGGCTTCATTTTATCCGATTACAATTACAACGAAATCGAAGTAATGAATGCTGTCAAAAGTGCGTACAACAATACACACGAATTCGGTACTGATAAAGAGTATAAAAGCCCTAAAAAAAAGGAAACTACTAAGCCTAAAAATAGTACAACAAACGAGGAAGAAGTCGATGATGACGAAGAAAAACCTGCTGCCATAGAACGCTTAGAAATGTTCCTAAATAAAAGGTACAACTTTAGGTACAACATTGTAACAGGAAAGTTGGAATACAAAAAGGTTCGCAACCAAATGTATAAGCCAATTACCGACTTTGTAGAAAATTCAATATTAAGAGAAGTATTAAAAGCTAAAGTAAAATGCAGTATTCAAGGATTACGCTATTTGTTGATGTCGGATTATGTCGAACAATTCGATCCATTCAAAGAATATTTTTCAACTTTACCAGAAATAAATCAAGAGATTGATTACATCACCGAATTAGCCAATACAATCACAACAACTCAACAAGATTTATGGATAGAATGCTTCAAAAAATGGTTTGTCGCAATGGTGGCTTGTGTTCTAAATGAAAAAATCATCAATCAAACCGTTATCGTTTTCAGTGGAAAACAAGGAATAGGAAAAACAACATGGATGGAAAAGTTAGTTCCTAAAACATTAAAAGAGTATCTGTTTTCAGGTACAATCAATCCCAACAACAAAGATACCTTAATTCATTTGGCAGAATGTATGCTCATCAACTTAGACGAATTAGAAAACCTAAACAAAACAGAAATCGGATCATTAAAAGAAATCATTACAAAATCCCATATCAGAATGAGAAAAGCTTACGGACACAACAACGAAACATTACCACGCAGAGCATCATTTGCAGGTTCGGTAAATACCGCTCAATTCTTAAATGATACAACAGGTTCGAGAAGATTCTTATGTTTTGAAGTTGAACACATCGAATATCATCACAGCGTAAATCTCGATAACTGTTATAAACAAGCATTACATCTAATCGAAGAAGGATTTAGGTATTGGTTCAACAACGAAGAGATTAAAAATATCAACCAAAATAATGAGCAATACCAAATCAAATCCCCAGAAGAAGAATTGCTATTAACGTGGTTCGAAAAAGCCGACAGAGAAACTGCAACTGCTTTTCTTAATACGACACAAATAGCCACACGATTGGCTTATTTCGGGAATATAGCAGTGAATAATTCATCCATTAATCAATTAGGAAAAGCATTAAGGAAATTAGGATTTTTAAGAATTGTAAAAAGTAATAATTACGTTTACTGTGTGCGTGAGAAAGAATATGATGAAGTTCAAAAAGAAAACAAAATTTCGGATGAGTAAGTTAGTTAGATATTGATTAAAGTATGTGAAATATTTAGGTAGAAATTTTCATCTAATTGCACTTTAATTTATTGTTTTGAAAGGAGTAAGTAATGTAACCACTTTTTAGGGTAAAAAGAAAATTGTAAAATCTGCAAAATAAAAAACTATCCTCATTGGCTAATAGCAACGCAAAGGAGAACGTTAAGTTCTCCTTTTTGTTTCACATTCTTCGTTTAAATCACTTTTCTCAAAACATCAAATAAACAAAAATACTTTTTTGTTGAAATTTACTTACATAGGTTACTAAATTCTATAATTCAAACAAAATGATAATTAATTAAGGGGTTACCCATTTGACCTCTATTATTGATTTAGGAGTATTTTATATCCTTTTAATTATTATTTATTTAAATTTATTGCAAGAAATACAACTAATTATTATTGGTTGAAATCTTATATTTATAAATTAGCTTATTAAAACTACCTAACAAATTATAAAATATGGCACTTAAACCGATTAAATTACACGGAGAACAAAAACGTGTATTATTTTTAAATGTAAAAGAACCCGTTCAAATAAAAGGAGTTGCAGGTAGTGGTAAAACAACTGTAGCATTATATCGTGCAAAACATTTAGTAGATACACAATCAAATCTATTTCAAGAAGCTAAAGTGGCTATCTTTACATATAATAAAACTTTAGTAAAATATATTGAAGCTATTAGACCTTTTATTTCTAGTGGCTATCAACCATACTCAGATGAAATTATTCAAACTAAGCCTCCTGGGTTAAATGTTAACGTTTATAACTTTCATAGTTGGGCTTATCAGTTTTTGAAAGCAAATGGTTTAGTTTTATACAATAAATTGATTAAATCTAATGAGCAGAATCTTATACTTAGCAAACTTAAAAACAAACACTTAGTTGTTGATTCTAAGTTGTTTAATAAAAATAATGATTTTTATATTGAAGAATTCTCGTGGATAAAGGGGAAATTATTTGATCATAGAGAGAAATATATTGAAGCTAAACGTACTGGTAGAGGAACAACGGATCGTATTACTAAAGAAGATAAGGAATTGATTTGGAATATCTATGAAGAGTATATCCATTACCAAAAAGAAAATGATAAAGTAGATTTTGATGATTATGCTCTTTTATGTTTAAAAATAATTGATTCTAATCCTAACTTCATACCACCATTTACACATATAATTGTAGATGAAGCACAAGACTTAAATAAGGCACAAATTCTAGTCATAACTAAATTAGTTTCTGAGGAAACGAAGAGTATTTCTATTATTGCCGATGCAGCTCAACGCATTTACAAAAGTGGTTTTACTTGGGCAGAGATTGGTTTTGATTTTAGAGGTAGATCAATCGCCTTTAAGAAGAATTATAGAAATACTAAATCAATAGCAGATGCAGCTAAATCTCTTTTAGATAAAGAACAAGATAAAACAGATTTCACAGATATAGAATCAGCTCGTGATGAAGATATAAATATAAAACCTATCATAGGTAATTTTAATAATTACGACGAACAAAATATATACTTGATTCAAGAGTTAAATAATATTAGAAAAAATGAAAATCTAAATTCTACAGTTATATTACATCGTACAAGACAAGGGCTTAAAGAAATTGAATTTTTATTGAATAACAATAATATTCCATGCGAAATATTAAATAACTCTTATGGAATTGATTTTTTATCAGATAAAGTGAAAATTTGTACACTTTCTTCAGTCAAAGGTTTAGAATTTGATAATGTTTTTATTGTAGATGTGAATGATGATGTAATTCCTTATCCTCCTGGTTTTAACGAACCTGATGATGAATTTCATATATCAACAGAAAGACGCTTGTTATATACAGCTATGACTAGAGCTAGGGAAAAACTGTATATTTTATCGAGCGATAATCCTTCAAGATATTTAAATGAAATAGATGTCGATTTAGTTGACTACGTAAATGATACAAAAATATTATATAGATTTTGATTAATTTAAAACCTAATTACATTGATTTTAAAAAAGAAATTAATGAGAGAGAAATTGAATATTTAATTCATTTTACTCCTGTTATTAATCTTTTGAGTATGTTCGAGCAAGAAAAAATACTTTCAAGAGCTTTATTAGAACAATATGATGTATATCAAACGGATATTTTAGATTTTATCGAATTTACAGATGAAATAAGATTTGATGATAAAAATTATATAAATACCTCAATTTCTCACCCTAATTCATATTTATTAAAAAAATTTAGAGAAAAAACAGCAGATGAACCTCATATCTATTGGTGTATTTTAAAAATTAATCCTAAATTTATTTATAAAGACTCTACTCTTTTTAGTGTTACAAATGCTGCTAATAGTTACAATAAAAATATAACTAAAGTAACAGGTGATATTGATAAATTTAGAATGTTATTTGACAATGAAATTAAGGTTGTAACATCATATAATTCAAGGATTATTATTAGAGATAAATTAAAAAATAAATATCCTACAGATGAGCAAGCAGAAGTTTTAATTGCTAATGAAATTCCAATTAGTGATATAATCGAAGTTTGCTTTGAAAATGAAGAGGATATGGCAAGTGCTAAAGCAGCATTAGCTGAGTTTAATACAGATAATTTTAAAGTTGATAATTTACTCTTTTCAAATAACAGAAACTAATGGATAATCTTAAATCAAAATATATTGCTAGTATTAAACTTTCTGCTATGGCAGATGCTTTAGGTTGGATTACAGAATTTGAAAAAAGTGAAGTTGATCTAATTAAAAAGTATGATACAAATAGAATCACAAAATTTCATCCATGGTCTAAAAATGTAGGCGGACGTTTTTATGGTTATGTTGATTATATAAAAGAAGGTTCTTATTCAGATGATACGCAATTAATGCTAGCTGTTGCCAGATCTATAAATTCTTCTGCAGATGTAGATCAAGTATTTTTTGCAAAAAATGAATTACCAAATTGGTTATATTATGCAAGAGGAGGTGGTCGTACAATTAAACAAGCAGCAGATAAAATACAAAGAAAATCGGCTAATTGGTATTCAAACTTTTATACTTATAGTATAAAAGATCAAAAAGTTGATTATAGAGATACTGGTGCGAATGGTGCCGCAATGCGTGTACTTCCTATAGCTTTAGCTAATTTCAAAAATGAAGAGAATATAAAAGCAAATATATTTTCTAATTCAATTATTACGCATGGTCATCCAAGAGCTTTATTAGGTGCAATGCTTTATGGAGTAGTTATAAATCGTTTTTTATCAGCTGATCCGAATAATTTTGAGTTTAAAAATGTCTTAACTGAAATTGGTTCAAATTTTAATGAAACATTTAATTTATCTTTTTTAAATTCTGTTGAATTATTAAAATGGGAAGAAGAGTGGAATAAATCTAGTGATATTTCTTTCAGAGATACTTATGATGAAATTTGTGCAGAAACTCAAGAATATTTAAGAGTAGTATTTAAAAGTTTAAATAAAGATGTAACTGTATATGAAACATTAGATAAATTAGGATGTTTTGCAAATCAAACAAAAGGTTCGGGGACTTCAACAGTTATAGGAGGGTTATATTTAGCTTTAAAATTTGTAAATAATCCTGAGGAAGGTATTTTACAAGCTGTTAATGCATTGGGGACAGATACTGATAGTATAGCTGCATTCACAGGTTCATTATTAGGTGCTTTACATGGAGAAAAAATAATTCCAAATAAATGGAATAATGTTCAAGATGTAACTTATTTAGAAGGCATCGCAGAAAAACTATATTTAATTAACAAAAAGAAATTCAAAGATAAAGAAGAT
Organism: Empedobacter sp. UBA2044; assembly: GCF_002333005.1. Classification (NCBI taxonomy): domain Bacteria; kingdom Pseudomonadati; phylum Bacteroidota; class Flavobacteriia; order Flavobacteriales; family Weeksellaceae; genus Empedobacter; species Empedobacter sp. UBA2044. The sequence goes on along the minus strand of NZ_DDBA01000067.1, from coordinate 33,259 downwards.
TTTTTATTAGCTCCAGTTCTTAAATCAGCGAATAAACCTAAAACAGATAATTTCCAAATTAATGAAGAGATAGAATTTTCACCTCTTGGGAAAGGAAAAATTATTGAAATTGATAGACAGAAAACTTTAACTAAAGGAAAGTATAATTTAATTCTTTCGATTAATTTAGATATAGGACAATCCATCATTGTAACTTATATTTTCGATGAAAATGAAGATACTACTTATTTGAAAGATTCAATTAAATCCGATGAGTTCAATGATCTTTTAGTTCTAGCTAAATCCAAATTAAAACCATTCGCATATAAAGATTTGGAAGTATTTTTAAAAAATAATAATTCCAATGATATTTTAAATATTTTCAAAACAATTATAGAGAATAAAGCATGAAAAGGAGAACCATTGGTTCTCCTTATTGCGTTACTATCTTCGTTTGAAACAGTTTTTTCAAAACTTTAAAAAAACAAAAAAATGTTTTTGCCGAAATTTGGTTACTTTGGTTACTTTTTATTTTGTAAATGTTAAAACGTTCATTATATTTGAATGTTCATTGTCAGTGAACGTATTTAAATGTTGAACAATATGTATAGAGATAATGATTATATCTACGAAGCAATTACTTCATTAGAAGATTCTTCTAAGCTTACTATAGAGTTTTATAGTAATCGTGGAGAATACGATGGTATTGTAGATATCGAGGGAGAACAGTTTTATATGTTTGCTAAAAAAGATGCAAGGTTAATTCATGCAAATCTTATTGTCAATGAGATTATAAATCATCCGAATTATAAAACAACTAAAAATTACATCGTTGTTTCAGATTTTATAGCAAACGAATCAAAAGAAGTTTTTAAAAACAACAAAATAAATTATTTAGATACTTCGGGTAATGCTTTTATTTTCTCAAAGAAGCTAAGGGTATTAATAGAGGGTAGAAAGAAAAGCAAAAATGAGGTAAATAATTCTAGTGCTAAGATTTTTCAAGAAGCTGGCATCAAATTAATTTATGTATTACTAACCAATCCAGAGGCAAGCAAATGCTCTCTAAGGGAACTGGCAGCAAACGCAGGTATTGCATTGGGATCTGTAAGTAATATCATGAAAGAATTAGAAGAAGCAGATTTTATTATTAAAACATCAAAAGAACGTAAGCTCAAAAATAGAGAAGAATTACTTCAAAAGTGGGTAGCAGCTTACAATGAAGTGTTGAAACCAAAACTTTTCCGAAAAGCCTACCAAATAAAAAATACTAATGATTTAGTGATGAACAGTTCTAATTCATCATTTCAAATAGGTGGAGAATTAGCAGCAGCTGAAATAACAAATTATCTTATACCTAAAGAATATGAAATTTATTATTCGGATGACTTAATAGACTTCTCAAAACAATTCAAATTAATTCCAGATACAAACGGCAACCTTAAAATTTACAATAAATTTTGGGTAGATGAAACAGATATCAATAACAATCGAATAGTTTCAAAATTATTGATCTATGCAGATTTAATGGGAACTAATAATGATCGTAACCGTGAAACTGCTCAAATGATTTTAGAGAATGGAATATAAAATAGACAGTTCAAAAATTAGTCATCCTTTAATCAAACCGATTTTAGAAGATTTAATTCCATTCTTTCAAGAAAAGGAGATTAAGTTTTTTATCATTGGGGCAACAGCACGTGATATCATTTTGGAACTGAATAATGAACAAGCAGGAAGAGCAACACGTGATTTGGATATTGCAATTGCAATAGAAAATTGGGATAAATATGCAGAAATTGAAAAAGATTTGGTAAAACTAGAAAATTTTGAAAAAGATCTGCATCAAAAACAACGATTTATCTATCAGAAAACCTACGAAATTGATTTAGTACCCTATGGTGCAATTATGCAACAAGATGATAAAATCTATTGGCCACCTGACCAAGATACAGCGATGAATGTTTTAGGTTTTAAGGAAGCTGAAAAACAGATAATCAAGGTAAATATAGACGATCAATTAGAAATCAAAGTGGTTAATCTAGCCTCTATCTTTTTATTAAAATTAGTGGCTTGGACAGACCGTAACAGTACGAGTTCTAAAGATGCAGATGATATGGGATTTATTCTAACCAATTATTTGTCAATAAATGAAGATAGAGCAATTGAAGAATTTTATGACGAGATATACACCATTGAGCCTTTTGATACCATTGTTGCAGCGGGAGCTTTAATGGGAATTGATCTTATCAATATGATTAAAGATAGCCCTGCAACACATGAATTTTTAGTAAAGGTGATCGATCAAGAAATAGAATTAGATACTGAGAGTAAATTATTCAATCAAATTATCGAGACCAATAAAACAATAAGTTTTGATCAAATTAGTCAAGCTTTTATACAATTAAAACAAAGAATAACACAATAACCATCCAATGGAAACGCAAGAGATCATCTTAGAAGACAATCAATTAATTTGTATTCTAACCGAAAATATTAAGAAGGCTTCTTCTCAAGAACAAAACATACAATCTATCATTCGTATGTTAAACGAAGAGTATGGATTCGAAATGGCAGATATGGCACGTGATTTTAACATTGTGTACGTAGAGCCAGATACAGGAAAAAATAAAAAGCAAAAATTAGAAGTGGTTGTTTTCGAAAAAGGAACAGACCATGTACAAGAAAACATCATTCGTATTGCAGTAGTACAAGACGAAAAAATCAAAGAAAACGACAAAAAGAAAGGGGTAACACCAACTTTAGAAAATGCTTTAGGTGCAGTTGAAAATTGTGAATTTGGCTTATGGACCAATGGGCAAGACATCAAATATTTACAACGTGAATATGATGTATTTGATAACGAAAACTTCATCGACTTGGCCGATTTCCCAGGAGAAGGTGAAACTATAGAAGATATGGATCGTGCCGATCGTTCGCACGCACGTAAACCTGCTAACGATTCGCTTATCAAAGTCTTCAAACGTTCACACGATTACATTTACGGAAACGAAGGGCGCAAAAAAGATGCCTTTTGGCAATTACTGTACCTTATTTTCTGTAAGTTATACGATGAAAAACGTCGTTTCTTAGCTTACGAATCAGGAGAATCTTACCGTCGTAAATTCTGGGTAGGGGTTAAAGAACAAAACACAGACGAAGGACGTAAGCAAGTAGCAGAACGTATCAAAAGCATCTTCAAAGAATTAAAACAATCAGGAACTTTCTCGGATGTATTCGATGGAAACGAAGCCATCGACTTAACAGATAAAGGCGTAGCATTTATTGCTGGAGAATTAGCCAAATACAACTTCTTAGATGCCACTGTCGATGTAAAAGGTATGGCGTACGAAACCATTGTAAGCAACACCTTAAAACAAGAAGCAGGACAATTCTTTACACCGCGTAACATTGTAAAAGCAATGGTAGAAATGTTAGATCCAAGCGAAAATACACGTGTGTTAGATCCAGCGTGTGGATCGGGTGGATTCTTAGTCATGGTGTTAGACCACGTACGAAAAAAAATAGCCAAAGATTTATATCCTGAGTTAGATGGTGTTTTATTAGCAGATAAATTCAATACCTATGAAGTGAACGAACGTGTTCGTGAATACGCGGAAACCAATATTTTTGGATTTGATTTTGATCCTGATTTAAAGAAAGCGGCGCGTATGAATATGGTAATGGCGGGAGATGGTCACGCAAATATTTTCCACGTCAACTCATTGGCCTATCCACAATGGGAGCATCCAGAAGAAATTGCTAAAATTAAATCAGCGATCGATACCAGTGTCGAACGTATGCAAGACATCATCGAGAATTACACCTCAGATGCACGTGGCAAGTTTGATATGATTTTTACCAATCCTCCATTCGGAGCCAAAGTAAAAGTAGATGCAGAGATTGCTGAAAAATACGACTTATCTAAATATTCAGATGCACCAGAGGTCTTATTTATCGAAGCCTGCTACAACCTATTAAAACCAGGCGGTAAAATGGCAATTGTATTGCCTGATGGTATTTTGGGGAATCCTAATACGTTGCCTGTACGCGAGTGGATTTTAGAAAACTTTAAAATCTTAGCTTCTGTCGATTTAGCTGTAGAAGCCTTCTTACCACAAGTTGGGGTACAAGCGTCTTTATTGTTTTTAGAAAAGAAAACCGATTTACAACGCAACATTGCCAACGAAGGCAGCGAAGATTACGATGTATTTATGGCAATTGCCGAAAAATTAGGGAAAGACCGCCGTGGAAACCCAATTTATGTGCGCGACGAAGACGGAGCCGAAATCTTATTCCCAACCACGACAGAATATGTGGTGAAGGACAAAGAAGAAAACGCTATCGTAAAAGCACGTACCGAAAAACTAAGAAAGTTAGACGACGATTTACCGATGATTGTGGAAGCCTATTATGAATTTTTAAAATAGCAGATATCTTATGATTCAAAATAAAGTAAAATCTAAGCTAATCTTTACTGAAAAGAGATTTAATGCTGGCTATTTTTTAAATGAGGATGCTCTTAACAGTTTTAAGTTAGAAATTAATCCACAAAATTGTATTGCATTATCTGAATTAGCAAATGTCTTTAATCCTCCTATTTTCAAAAGACAATTTTGTCAGCCATCAGAAAGAGCTATTAATTATTGCCAAAGTTCTGATGTTACAAATGCTTTAGAAGGAAGTGATGTTTATATAAATAAAAAGCAAGCTGAAAAAGTTGGTTCGGTTGTAAAAAAGAATCAAATTTTAGTGACCGGCTTCGGTACAATAGGAAATACAAGATTAGTAAATGAATTATCAGAGGGGATTTGTTATGCTAATAATGTATGTAGAATAGAAAGTAATGGGAAATTTCCTTACGGTTATCTATATGCGTTTATGACTTCTAAATTTGGAAGATCACAATTAAATAAAAATGCATCTGGTTCTGTGGTTCGATATATTGAGGCTCCAGGTATTAAAAGAACTTTAGTCCCAATCCTACCCGAAGAAAAACAACAACAAATCCATCAATTAATTGTGGACAGCGCCAACCTACGTGTAGAAGCCAATAAGTTGTTGAAAGAGGCGGTGGAGTTGATTGAAAGAAATTTAGATGTTAAAATTACTAAACCAATTAATAAATTTAATAGTAAGAAAGTAAATATTAAAAGTCTTTTTGATTCAGATCAAAAGAGGCTTGATTCTCCTGTTTATATAACAGATACATCTAATTATTTAAAAAGTAATAATAAATTTTTATCAATAAACGAATTAGGATTTAATGTTTATAGACCTGGAATTTTTAAGAGAATCAAGGTTGATAAGGCTAATGGAATACCTTATATTAAAGGATCTGATTTAAATAAAAACAATCCTTTTAATAATTGTGAGTTTTTATCAAAAACCAAAACTCCTTTTATGAATGAAATGATATTAAAAGAAGATCAGATTTTATTTACATGTGCAGGCTCTATTGGTGATGTTAAATTAATAACAAAAGAATTTGTAGATAATCCTGCGATTGGTTCTCAAGATATAATTAGAATAGAGAATAAGAATAATTCAATACCTATTGAATTTTTGTTTGCATATTTAAAAACAAAATTTTCATTTGATTATATTCAATCTATAAAATACGGTTCTGTAATTGAAAGAGTTGAGCCTTTTCATGTAGAATCAATTCCAATCCAAAATTTATCAGATGATATTATTATAAAAGTTAAGGATATAATAGAAAATTATAAACACGCTTTTTATACTTCATTTAAAAAAGAAAACCAAGCAATAAATCTAATCGAAAAAGAAATTGATGCATGGCAATAGTTAAAAAACCCTCTTACTTTGACGGCCAGGTTAACGTCGGAGAAGAAAAGCTACTAAAATTCTTAGAAGTCAATTTACCAGACGACTTCTATCTGATACCCAATATCGAGTTGGTTTCAACCAATCCACATAACAACCAAACACAGTATTGGGAGTACGACTTAGTGGTCGTGGCTCCCCATGCCGTGTTCAATATAGAAAATAAAGATTGGCGTGGCCGCATCGAAGGCGACGAAACCAACTGGTACCTAAACGATCATCCACGTAAAAATCCATTACGTACCAATCGTCAAAAAACCGCAATTCTACACAGTAAATTCAAAGAAGTAGATCCGTATTGGGGGCAAGTAAGAGTAATCAATATGCTTACATTGTCTTACGACAATGTATTAGACCGTTACTTAACCCCAGAAGACGAAAAATTAACGTTCGATTTAGATAAAAGACTAATTAATTTTCTTACGGATGCATCAGAAGTCAACAAAGCAGAAGATGCCATAGCAGATATTCAGCATAAAATTGTTGACTATTTAACAGGGCAACAAAACAAAAAACGTGTAGAAGAAAAAACACAAATATTTGAGTACGAAATTGTAAAGATTTTAGATCAAACCAATTTCTATACAGAGTATTTAATCAAATACCCAGGAGCTTCTTCTACCTTTCGTGTAGCCAAAGAATTTGCATTACAAGTGGCTGGTTTATCACCTATGGATTTAAAAAATCGTGAAGACAAAATCCGTAACCAATACAATGCTTTAAAAAATCTGAATGGAAAACCATTTATTTTAAATGTAGATTTTCGTTTCGATCCAGAAAACCATTTGTTCTACGAAATCTCCGATTTCTTAACCGATCGTTCCTTACGAGCAGAAGCAAGAATCAAAACCTTTACATTCAATGAAAAGGTACAGTTTCTAAAAAACATTATGGTGGCTTTACGTTCTGCACACGAGCAGAACATTTATCACCGCGACATTAGCCCAGATAACATTTACTTAAATTCTGGTTTTGCCTATTTAGCGAACTTTGGTAAATCCTATTTCTTTGAGCACGAAGAAGAAGGTTATACCGTAATGCCAAGTATTACCGAGCAAAATGTAACGCCTTACCAACCTCTTGAATTAACAGTGGGTGATGTATCGGCGGTTACGGATATTTATGCTTTAGGAGTATTAGCGTACTGGTTGTTTTTAGAAAAAGAACCATTCAAATCGCCATACGAGTTAAATCAATTAGGAGGTCATCTACCAAAGCATTTAATGCCTACAACCATCAATCCGCATTTACCACAATGGATTGATGAGTTCATCAATAAAACCATTCAGACCAATGAAATGGATCGTGAAGCACAAATCGAGAATTTATATGAATTTATCGAAGAGGCCACGAATCTACATACTAAAGGATTTAACGGGCATCAAGAACCTGCATCGATCCCAGTAGCTGTTCCTTTCGACGAGCTAAAAGAAGGGGACGACATAGGCGATTATATCATTTACAAAACATTAGGAAAAGGCGGGTATTCGCGTGTATTTAAAGTAATGCACAAATTACAAGGCGAATATTCTACCTTAAAGATGTTTAACGAAAGTGTGAATGTCAATTCGGTAATCGATGAGTTTAAAGCATTAGAACAAGTTCATCATCCCAATATCGTGAAGTTCAAATGGAACGGAACAACCTTCTCTGGGCAATTCTATACCTTAATGGAATATTTAGAAGGAGATAATTTAGGCGTGTATTCACGTACAGAAGCTAAATTACCAATCCATCAGGTATATAATGTAGCCAAAGATATTCTATCGGCTTTAGTGGAAATGCAAAAAGTGAATCCTCCAATTATACACAGAGATATTAAACCACAGAATATCATATGGGACAAAGGAGAACGTTTTGTATTAATCGACTTTAATGTGGCTACTGCAATTGACAATAACCAAGATTATGTAGGGACTAATCCATATTTAGCACAAGATTTAATTTACGATGGATACAGAGTAAAATGGGACTTAACAGCCGATTTATTTTCGTTAGGGGTTACTTTATACGAGTTATTGACGAAAAAATACCCATGGACACCAAGTAAGTTACCATTGATTCATGCGCAACCAAAAGATCCAAAAGAATTTGAACCAAATGTTTCAAGAGCTTTTGCAGATTTCATTTTAAAGGCAATTAAAACCAATAAAGAAACACGTTTCCATAATGCAGCGGAAATGTTAGAAGAGTTATTGCGCATAGAAAATGATATTTTAGAATTATCGGAAGATACAGGCGAAATGAGCAACCGTGCGCATTTATACCAAACACAAATTTCGATTCGTCAATCAAGTAACGGGTTTAATGTGAAGTTGTACAATAAAAACACAACTTATATTGATTTACATGAATCCATTCAAAATGTATTAAATCGTTTCAAAGAAAACTTAACCAAATACAAATCGTCACTCGATTTAGGGAAACCAATCAAATTGGTCGTAAAAGTAGACGATGAATATATTATAAACGAAGTATTTTGGCAAGGGGGGGCGAAATCATTTACCGAAGGTAATGTAGAGCGTATTTACCAAGCTTTAACAGAACTTTTTGATAAAAACAAAGAGGAACTTAAAGTTAAAAAGATAAATACAGAAGGAGTAAATATGGTTGATTACCTAAACTCCTTGTACTCGCAATCCAAATACGGAAATTTCGGTACGCGTGTCAATCTTAATGGAAATACATTAGATAACGATACATATACGTCTACAAAACTGGACCGTAAATTAATTCCAGCCATTGTAGATGGAAAATACAAATTAGTCATCATCACAGGGAATGCTGGAGATGGAAAAACTGCATTTGTCAAAAAGATTGAACAAAATGCCAATGTCAAAGAGTTAACTCATTTCGAGCACAACAACGGCGCACAGTTTAGAATCAATGGCGTAAAATACGAAAGTAATTATGATGGTTCTCAAGATGAAAAAGGGTTTGAAAACAATGATGTATTAGATAAGTTCTTTAGTCCTTTCGAAAATTTACAGAACTATAACAAAGCTTCGGAAGGAAGGATTATAGCCATCAACGAAGGACGTTTAGTGGAGTTCTTAACGACTTCAGAAAAGCACAAAGGTTTGGCCTATGCGATCGAGAATTATTTCTACGAAGAAGGCTATTCGCAATTACCAGAGGGGGTATTAGTCATCAATCTAAACTTGCGTTCGGTCGTTGCACAAGACGAAAACGAAGAATCCTTATTCAAAAAACAAATCCGTGCATTAACCCACAAACAATTATGGACGAAATGTGAAGGGTGTGAGTTTGCTCATCACTGTTTTATCAAGTACAATGTAGATTCATTCAATGATTCTGCCGCTGGTCCAGAGATTATCAATCGTTTAGAATGGTTAATCAGAACGGTAAGTCTAAAAAGAGAGTTGCACATCACCATGCGTGATTTAAGATCTTTCATTGCATTTATCATCACCCGTGACTATGCTTGCGAAGACTTAAAATCAATCCCTCGTCTAACAGAACAAGATATTGTAAATTATTGGAATTTATATTATTTCAATATTTCTAACCCTAAAATTCAAGACTCTGGTAATAGTGATCGCTTAATTAAACTAATTCGTGAAACAGATATTGGTGAAGTGGCTATTCCTAAATTAGATCGTCAATTATTCTTTAGTCCACATAGGCTAAAAGATTATCTAATCTTTGGAGAAAGAGAGAACAATCTATTGGAGGAATTTAATGAACAAAAAGCATTAAGCCCAGTGCATCAACAAAATACAGAAACAATTGCTTTAACCAAAGAAAAACACAAATCATTTGTACGCCATCAATATTTTGAAGGAAACATCAATTTTGATGAAATAAAACACAAAGAGCAAATTCAGCTAAAACCAACATTTCTAAATAGAATTCCATACCAATCTATTTTTGAATTTGTACAAAGCATCAAGGCATCCGATAATTTAGAGGAATTAAAAGTTTCGCTTTCAAAAGCTATTTCTATAAACGAAGGTGCGAACAATAACAAAATTGCTGAAAAGTATTTGATATTATCATCCAATGATATAAAAGATCCATACGGTAAAGCATTTAAATTATTGCCATTACAAGATTTTGAGTTAATAATATACGATACAAGTCATTTAACAAAATACTTGGAGTACGAAACAGATGCATTAATATTTAGAAATAAGAAAATGCCGAATATTGCTTTAACCATTTCATTAGATTTATATGAGATGTTATACTTTATTCACAAAGGATTTAGTCCTTCATTAAATGATATGAAAGGGAAATTCATTGAATTGATCGTATTCAAAAACTTATTAGAAAATTTGAATTACAACGAAGTGGTAGTTACCGCTAATAATAAAGATTTCTTCAAAATAAGTAAATCAGTTGAAAATAAAATTGAAATCAATCCTTTAGTAGTATAGATATGGCAATTAAATTAAGTAAAAACGAAGGTGTTTTCAGAAATGAATTAATTCTAACTTCTGACGCCAAAGTAACCAATATAGATAACACATTGGTGAATCTTTTTATGCTATTAAAACATAATGGGATTCGACCTAAACAACGCGCAGCTAAAAATCAATCCTTAGAAGTAGACATAGATAAAATCATACATTATTTTAAAGCATTGGAAGATCAAGGATACTTTAGGGGAATTAGTGAAAACAGACAGGCAGTTGAAATTTGGATTAGACAAAACTTAGCAAATTTAGTGAATAGAGGAAATTTAGAGAAAGAAAAAATTTCGTCATTAAAGCCGATTCATTTAGAAAGTTATAGATTTAGAAATGCCAAAAATACACGTGATTATTTCAGTGCAGATCAAGTGTATCTAATGCTCGGACAAAAACCAGCAATTAAAGAAGAATTAAAAAAATATTTAGTGCAAGGATGGGATCCTCAAACTAACGAGTTTCTACAAGGGAATAACTTAGATGTGGATAGTTTAGGAATTCTTCATTTAATTAAAAATATAAGTGTAGGGTTATTTCCAAGTAACACGTCTTTAAATCAAATTAAACCTTTATTGCCAAAACAGGCAGAGTTATTTTGTGAGGATATCCATCGACTATTGGTATATAAAGAGATTATTCCTCGTTCGGTTTTAATTGAATACATCAAAACCATTACGTCATTTCACTTAGCTTTATATAGTTTCAAGGTAATTAATTATTTACCTAAAATGATAGATCAAAATTCTATTGAAGTGGAGGATGATTGGAAAGTAGTGGTAGATGTAACCGATAATTTTGAAAGTAAAATTTCGCAATTCGCTATTAAAGATGCCGAAATAAACTACAATGCACTCTATAATTACATTAAAGCTGGGTTTCAGATTAATACGATCATAAATGCATTTAGTTTAGATAAAACGAAATCCTCGAGCTTAGAGCAAGCAATAAACAAATTGAATAATGAAAGTACGTTAGTAGAAGCAACTTTAACGGCTTTTTGGAGTATGTTGAGAAACAACCAAACTGTTGAAGATAATGAGTTATTAGATGATATGGTAAAATACGAAACTACTTCATTTGATAAGTATGTAGAAGCTTTAATGAAAGTGAAAGGACCGTATCAGTTAAAGTATTATCCTCAGTTTTTAGATAGTATTTCTCAAAAGAACAACGACCGTGGATTTTTAGCACAAGGACGAAGTAAAAAACATCCTAGACGTTTTGTTTTAGGTACCCGTTTATTAGAAGCTTTAGTGCAAATTCAGGTACTTCATTTAGATGAAGATAAATTTATTACCAAAAATGTATCGATTGAAGATTTAATGGAAAATCTAAAAAATCGTTACGGTTTAGTAATTAATGGATTGAATGAAGAGGAATACCGTAATGCAGACGTAAACACAAACTTGGCATTCAAAGAAAATGTAGAAGCCTTTAAATCCAAATTAAGACAAATTGGGTTTTACAACGACATGAGTGATGCCTATATTTTACAAAAGGTTAGACCTAGATACGAACTGAAATAGCCAACAATGATGACAACAACTCAAAACTATACATACTATAATTATATTGTAGACATTATTCTACAACAATTCCAGCATGAATTTGCCGAAGCGAAACCTGGGCATTGTATGAAAATTACAGGTTTGGCAGATGAGCAATTATTTATTTTGCTAGATAAAATAAGAACCCACTATCCTAAGATGGATAGCTTTATTATTAATGATGCCGAAGTGGGGAATCAATACATTTCTGCAACTAAATTAATTGAGTTAAGAAACAATCAATCCAAGCCAATTTTAATTTTAATTCCTTCAAATTCAAGAACAGCTGCGGAAGATTCTTATGGTAATGCAACCTTCAAAGATTTACAATTAGAAAATATTGATCGTATTCTAGTGGATCAATTACTGAAAAAAATCCCTGAAGAGAAGAAAAAAAGCATACAAACCATTGTTGAAATATTCAATATCAATAAAAATAATAATCCTGCTTTAGCCAAATATTTAATCTTACTTGAAGAGAATAATTATGATGATAAAGCAATTGGAGAGTATTTATTTTTAATTGGTGGATTACCAGACCATAAATTATTAGAAGATCCTTCAGTTGCGCGTGGAAGATTGGTTTTAAATCAAAAGAGCCTTAATATATTAGCTTCTTTTAATAAGTCAATCTACGAACGTGTGGATAGTTTAGAAATTGAAAAAGATTCCATTCAAAAAGAGTTAATCCAATTCTTTAGAGAAGAAAAAAATATTGCCAATAAAGCGGATATTGTTGAGACCATTTTCAATAAATATCCAAATTTATGTTTTGGAAATTGGAAAATTCCAAAGCTAGATTTTGACAATCTTAACCTAGAAGTAATAAATATCTCATCTCCTAATTTTGTAATGGAGGATGGCATAAAAGTTTTAAAAGCCAATGAAGGGACAAATGTTAAAGTAAAAGTACAATTTACAACCACGCCTCCACCAAATCAGGTGGAAAGTTTACATGGTTTTAGAATCGTGTTAATGGAAGCAGATGGAGGGGCTGGTCAAGAAATTACAACGTTAAGAAAATTAAAAAACTCGAAAGCAGCATCTATTTATCGTTCGGCAGAAATCGAAATTAATTCCAATACAACAGAAGAAATGACCTATTTCTTCAAAGTATATGCGGAAGATGAACACGGAAATATTCTAAATGCTAAAGACGATTTTGCAAGTGACACCATTCAAAAAGTCTGGGAAGAACAAGGGAAAACTCCAGAGGCTAAAGCTGATCTAAACTTTAAATTAAAGTCTGATTCAGAAGATTTTTATTTTGCAATTGATGAAGCTGAAGAGGATTTAAAAAATATCCGTAAGGATAAATTAAATAACGTTACGCAAGCGCATTTTAAATTCAATTTAGATAATTTAAAAAATGGAATTGAAGCCGATTTTCCTATTCCTGCAGAAAGTGCTAATAGCTGGTTAAACGATGAAAAACCAAAATTAAATTCAACTTTTTATATCAATTATGGTGTAAAGTTCAATTACCAAATCATTATATCTTCTAAATTAAGATATTTAGAAAATGAATTGTTAAAACAAGAAGGTAGTTTTGGACATTTATACGCAAAATTGAATCCTAATTTCAGTGCGCTTAATTTCGATGGATGTGAGTTTAGATTATCGCCTTTAAATGAAGTCGTACCTAAAAAAGTTAAAGAGGCACGTAGTAAGTTGTTTAAAGCGATAAAAGAATCAAACGAAACAGAAAATGGTATTGTTGAAACAGTAAATTTAGTTGAATTAAAAGAAGAGATCAAAACATACTTAGAGGCTTATAATAAGTGGATTAAAGAGTTAAATAATAAAATTAATAAATCAATTGAACAAGAAGATAAGGAGCAATTAAAGTCCTTATATGCGGATATTCAATTTTTAGATTTAATAAAAGTAAAAACGCTATTACCAACAAAAGAATCTATTGAAATTCTTTTATTATCACCATTACATCCGTTAAGATTAAGTTGGATGTTAGAGTTAATCGAGCGTTTTGAATTTTGGTACAAAGAAACACTGATCTATAAAGATCATGACAAAGAATGGTCTGCGTTGCAAAATTTGTTCTTAGGCGATTTAATCCCTTCGAATAATCCCTTCGTTTTTGCTGATCCTAAATCATTTGACAATTACGAATATCTAGGTGAAATTGCTTTTGGATGGGGAATTTATGTCAACGAAGCAAATAAAGGAAAAGACGATTCATTAGCACCTAAAACATACCAAATCAAACAGTATGTAGCGAATTTGTTGAACATTCCAAATGGGAATGAAGTAGATACAAATGTAAGTAAAAGTTTAATCATTAAACACCTTAAAAATTACTTACAACAGCATCCTTATGTTGACAAATTAGTGTTAAACTTATTTAATGTGGGGGATGCAAATAAGTTTGCGGAAGCGTTTATTGATATTATTAAGATTAAAGAATACGTTGATATAAAATTTGAGGTCAGATTATTCGTAGCGAAAAATAATATCATTGAACCTGGTGATGCGTTAAAGGATTTGATAAACCCTGAAAGAAACGTATCTGAAGAGGCTGAAGCTTTCTCACAAGCATCAATCAATCGTTTGTTTCCTAAACTTAGATTTTCAATCAATAACATTGAAGATTTCTTAGCGAATCCAAGTGTTTTTAATGCACATGTAAGTTTTATTGTTAATCCTTTTTCTCCAAAAATTACGCTTACTAAACCTGTATTTAAAACTAAAAATGAGTTTTTAAATGGGTTGATTTTTCAATCGAATACCGATGGTAGTTTCGATGAAATAACGAATGGGTTCAAATGGGTAAACTATCAAAACATAGCCAAAGAAAAAGAGAAAGTAATCAATACTACATTTGCGAATATTCAAGAGAATATTGCAGCTACTTTAGCAGCGCATCAAACCGATGCCATTCCTGCTATTGAATTAAATCTTTCCAATAGAGACAATGTTCTTTTAAGCAATTTACATGAATTTTCGGATTGGGTTATTACATTTGATAAGTTCTTAGGTCCTCAAATTTTTGATCAACCGTCAGAAGATAACAAGATTCCTTTTTTACTTGACTATATTCCTGGGGAAGAAATTTCGGGTATTTCGTCTTATCTGACAACAAAACCGAATGAAGAAATTTATAGTTTAATCGCACCTCATTTTGAAAAATTTAATGTAGATATTGAAAGGGAAGAAGATAAAATTTCTATACAAAATATCCTTGAAGATGTTCGTGCGTTAAGCAGCTCTTTAATTTTACAATTGAATTCGTCTAAGAATAGAGCATTTGAAGTAATCGGGTCTGCATTCTCTAAACGTGTCTTAGATAAAAAGCATTTGTTGAAAAACGCATTTATTATTCCTATTGATTTACACCAAAACCTATTCAATGAATTAGAGACTAATTCTAAAAGTAGAGCGGATAATTTATTCATTAGAATAGATCCAAAATCAAGAGAAATTAATTGTTCAGTTTTAGAAATCAAGTGCCGTACATATTTAAATGTACAAGAAAGAGAGGATTTAAAACTGAAAATGTTGGAGCAAATTGACAATACAATTTTTGCTTTAAAATCACATTTTGACCCAAATAATTTTAAAACAAAAGATCGTTTAGATCGTGAGATAAAAAACAAAGAATTTAAAAATCTTCTAGAGTTTTACATCGAAAGAGCTTTTCGATACAATACCTTAGAAGAAAATTCATACAGGGCTTATTTGGATTTTATTCAAACGCTTGATAGTGGATTTACAATTAAATTCAATAGGCTAGGGTTTATTTTCGATTTTTCTTTTGATCAAAAGCATTTAAAACAAGTTTTTGATGATAATACTACCATTTTTACCTTTGGTGAAGGGTTAATTAAAGATATTTTAGATCCTAATTCTGATTTGAATACATTAAGATTAGAAGACTCTAAATTAAAAGAAGAATTAATTAAATCGTTAGATTATAACGATAAATTAAAACAATTCGTTGGGAAATACAAGGCGAAACTTAAGGCGAAAGAAAACGATACGCAAGAAGAGGTAGAGATTGCGCAGGAAGGTAAAGATGACAAAGAAATAGATATTCCTACAACTACAGAAACTCCTTCTAGCTCTAATCCTGAACCAATGGTTCAGATAGAAACTACTGAGAAAGGGTTGGTTTACGAGAAAGCTGTGACAGCAGCGCAAAATGTAGCTGAGGAACAAGTTGAATATGCTATTCCTAAATACGATATTTTAATTGGAAAATCATCAGATTCTTCTCAATTTGGTATGTTAGGAACTTCTATTCATAATAAAAAAATTGCTATTGACTTATCTGAAACTAATACCATCAGTTTATTTGGAGTGCAAGGTGGTGGTAAAAGTTATACCATTGGAACATTATCTGAAATGGTATTAAAACAAGTAAATAATATCAATAAATTAAGTCATCCATTAGCTGGAGTAATTTTCCATTACAGTGAAAGCATGGATTATGAACCTGAGTTTACTTCAATGATTTATCCTAATGATGTAGAACGTGAAACAGCGATTTTAAAAGAAAGATATGGGGCTGAACCTAATAACATTGAAGATGTTATTCTTTTAACGCCATTTGATAAAGTGGAAGAACGTAGAATTGAATTTCCTTCAATAGAAGTAAGACCAATTGGATTTAATTCGAAAGAATTAAATGTACAAGATTGGATGTTTTTATTAGGGGCAATAGGAAATGAATCTTCTTACATCAAGCAGTTAAAAGCGATTATGAAAGAAATGCGTCGTAACATTACGCTTGAAGGACTAAAGCAAAGTGTTGAGGATTCGTTATTATTATCAAACGCTCAGAAAGCTTTAGCAAGACAACGTCTATCTTTTGCACAAGAATACATTAACGATGAGTTTTTCTTAAAAGATGCGATTAAACCAGGTCGTTTGGTAATTGTAGATCTTAGAGATGAATTTATTGAAAAGGATGAAGCTTTAGGTTTATTCGTCATAATGTTAAATATTTTCTCTGGTGTAAAAGAAATTGAAGGACATTCATTTAATAAGTTCATTGTTTTTGATGAAGCGCATAAGTACATGGACAATAAAGATTTAACGAATAATATTGTAACTGCTATTCGTGAAATGCGTCATAAAGGAGTAAGTATTATGATTGCGAGTCAGGATCCACCAAGTTTACCTAATGAAATAATTGAGTTAAGTTCGGTTGTCTTAGTACATAAATTCAATTCACCGCAGTGGTTAAAACATATTCAAAAGTCGATTACCCAATTAAGTGCTTTAACGCCTAATGATATGAGTATGCTAAAACCTGGGGAAGGTTTCTTATGGGCTTCAAAAGCTACAGAAAATGCAATAACAAATCAGCCTCAAAAAATTAGTACACGACCAAGGTTTTCTAAACATGGTGGGGCTACATTAAAAGCAGATAGATAAATGAAATATATCACCTATTCACACATAGGAAAAAGAAAAAGTAATGAAGATGCAGTTCTTGTAAAAGAGCTGCATACAAATTCCTTATTCGCTATAATTGCGGATGGCATGGGTGGTTATGAATATGGAGAACAAGCAGCAGAACTGATAATTGAAAACTTGCTCACATATTTTAGTGCATTAAATAATAATTCGTATGCTAAAAATGATATTGAGAATGCCATTAAAAAAGCAAATTTAGCAGTAAAACATTTCAATGATAAAATGGCTGTTAAATCTGGTGCAACAATAGCTGGTGTAATCATAAACAATGAAATAACAAAAATATTTTGGATAGGAGATGTTCAAGTTGATTTATTTAAAGGGAATGATTTAGTTTATAAGACAGATCCTCATACTTTAATACAAGATTTGAAAAAACAATTAGAAGTAGTCCCTATTGAAATGATTCAAAAATACAATCATATCGTAACGAGAAGTATTTCAGGTAAACGTGAGATTATTGATTTCGGATATCAAGAATTCAAAAATACAGATTTTGATACGTTGATTATTTCAAGTGATGGGGTACATAATTGCATCAACACTTCTCAATTATTAGAGTTAGAATTAACTGAAATTAACAATTACTTATCGCTAAATGCGACGGATAATAATTCATATATTAAAATAATACGTTATCAAACCCAAAACACTACATCTAATCGTTATTGATAAGTCATAAACATACGCCTATTTGTAAAGCACTAAAGTGTACAGGGCAACAACAAAAAAGCAACTGCGGTTAATTTCCAGTTTGCTTATCACAAAATAAACTCAACGGATATGCCCCAAAAAGTGATAAACTATTTGGGGCTTTTTTTATACCCAATCACTGCATTTTACTTTTTACAATCAAACTCATCTGCCAACAAAAGCAAAAAAACTCAAAACTCATCACTCAAAACTCACAACTCGACCCCAGCCGCCCCACCAAAGCTAAGTTACATAACATGGCATTATAGTCGCCTAGCGGGCTTCGGGGACAAGCCCACTATAATCATATTATGTAAAATAGCCCCTTCCTTTACCTGTCCGAAGCAGAGAGTATCTCATGTCGTTTTTTGCCCTTGTTGAAGTAGCAGTATTGCCTCAATCATTTTTATGCAACGATTTACTCCGTTAGGCTCATTTCACTATCCATACGTTTTTCAAGCCCAGTAATAACTAATTACGATTTACTAATCACCAATTACTAAGCGAAGCGTTCCATTCACCCAACTCCGCAAAACCAAGCCTAAAATAAGCTTTCCTTTCAGTCAAGCCCATTTTTGAACGGCTTTTCGTTACACACAAAAATGTTCGTTAGGCATTTGAGATTAAGAGGAGAA
Source organism: Empedobacter sp. UBA2044 (assembly GCF_002333005.1). Lineage (NCBI taxonomy): Bacteria > Pseudomonadati > Bacteroidota > Flavobacteriia > Flavobacteriales > Weeksellaceae > Empedobacter > Empedobacter sp. UBA2044. The sequence goes on along the minus strand of NZ_DDBA01000067.1, from coordinate 14,686 downwards.
GCTACGTGTATAATTTACTCCAATAATGCGCAACTTCACCTCCTTACAATAACCATCATTCAAACCCACCAAAAAAACAAGGCTAAATAAATGGCATTTCGATTAGCAGACGAGTGTCAATCCATTGAACACAGCGTAAAAATAATCGCTGAGCGATAGCGAATGATCGAGCATTTTAGTGGCGAGAGATGATGATTGACCGACGAAAATCTAAGTCTTGATTTTTTTGATTACTTTTTTGATCAAGCAAAAAAGTGATAATGAATAGATGTGTATCATAAGTGCCGAACGCTATTCCATTTACCACAACGCATTTCCAATAATTCATCATTCATAATTTCTAATTATTCCACGCACCCCACCACCCAAGAAAGCGGTTGCAGATTCAGAAAAAGCAAAAGTTTTAAGTAAGGTTCATTGGTGTATTGCGCTAAACCGCTAGTCGCATCACATCGTTCGGTAATACACACTAACGTGTTCCGTAACCCCTCACTTTTGTGCTGCTTGATAGCTTATTAGCCCACACCAATTGGCTCGGTGTAGCAAAACATCCTGTCGGATGTTCAGCTACAATCCCTCGCCACCTTATTTTGATTTTGGATTGCTTTTTCTTCACCTGCGCATATTGCCCCAGTGCGTTTTTAAAATAATTTTAAATTGATATTGAATACCATTTCATTCCCTTCACAGAATTTTTTAAAATCTTCTATAACATTAATTGTGTTGTCTTCCGTATCGAATCTATTTAGATTATAGCTTTTAAAAAGTATAGCTTGATTTTCATTATCCTTTATAAAATCAGATTCACTTAAAGTAAATTTAGTTGAGTTCCAATTAAACCCCCAATCATACCATTTATTTTTTCCTAATACAAATATTAATTTAGATCTACTTTCCTCTTCATCAGTAAAGTCATTTAAATCAATTTTATTGCAGTTGCCTTTTTTATTATGAGCATCAAAAAAACCATCATCAGCTAAATGAAAAATAGAAAAAAAATATTCATCTTTTCCTATCTCAATTCTGTTAAAATGAAATTCATAATAGTAAAAGTTTAACCAATCCCAAGCCCAAAAATTTAATTTTCCCTTACCATCTCTTGGTCCAGTATTGCTAAATTTTGAATAACCACCATTATAGTTAAATTGCGTTTTACCAGAAATATAACTTATTAAATCTAAAATTCTACTTTGGTAGTCAAATAGAATTCGATAAGCTTTTCTTACTTCAATTAAAGATTGGTTTAAGTTGTTATTTTCCATTTTTAAAAATTCTTGTATTAAAATATTTTTCTTTTTTGATAGGTTGGCTAATTTTAAAATCTTTTAACCATATTTTTTTATAAAATTGATGAAATTCAAAAAGCTTAATCAAATCTTCTAAGATTCGTGTTGAGCTTTTTAAATGCATAAGATTTAATGATTTAATTTGATTATATTCATTATCAACAGCATCTAAAAGTTTATTCCAATCCGTTTTTAATATAATAGCTTTATCGTGTTCTAAATCATTTTTATCTTTTAATCCACCTACTTGGATATAATAAAGCTTTTTTTGTTCATCTTCAAATGAATTATAATAAGATATTATTTGATCATTATTTTGTTGAAAAGACTGCTGATTTTCATTGTATCTTTTAGCTTCTAATATCAAATCGAATTCCTTAAATCGTATAAATAAATCAGGTTCTATAAAATTTTTATTATTCGTTCCTTCAGAATTCCATTTATCCCAAAATGTAATAGAATCAATTTCTCCTGAAAAATTGGGTAAATTATCGTGATACAAAGAGTTCTTTAATATCCTCCAGAACTGTTCTATTGGTAAATATTTTAATAAATCAAATATGGAAGATGTTAAACTATCCTCACATATAACAACTTTTCCTTTTTTGTTTATAATGTATGATATCATTTTTAAATACAATAAATGTAAATATATAAATAAAAAGGTAGCAAAGTTAGTTAGTGGTCGTTTTACGGCAAGGTCAAGCCCTTTGGGTTTCTTCCAAAATCTCCACCCATTCGGGTAGTATTTTGCTCGAAAACCTTGCCTTTAAAACCCCCAATCCTGATTTGATGGCTTTCTTTTTTTTCTCTTTTTTTTTTTTCAAAAAAATATTGAATTTGAACCAAAACCACTTCTTCGATTTCCTCGATCCGATTCCACTTTTTCGACAATATTCCAACTTAGATTAGGAGATAAAGCGTACATATTCCACCTCTATATATAATTGGGTGCAGCTATCACGCATAAAAAAAATCTCACCTATTAAGATGAGATTTCAAAAAGTCCTGAAAGTCTTATCAAGGTCTTATAAGACTATTTTTTGTTAGAATCATTATCTGCTTCATCAATCTTTACAGCAGTTTGAGCCACCGCACTGGCGATTGCACCACCTAAAGCCAAATATCCTGCAACTGTAATAACCGTTGCCGGAAGAACAACCGGAGCAGCTAAGATAGTACCGCTAATCGCAGTTAAAGCTAATCCAACATTACGAACGATTTTAAACCATTTTGGTGTTTCATTGGTTACACGCTCAACTAAATTTAAACTATCCTTTTTCATCACGTTTATTTTTAAGATTCAACATTTCAAGAGTTGTAATTCTTGATTCTAAATATTCTACACGCTGACTGAGTAAATCATAACTGTTTTTAAATTCGGTTTTGATTAATAAAGCCATCGTTTTTACTTCTGTAATATCCTTTTCCATTTTCTTAAAATCGGAGTGTAATTGCTTAATAAAGTAGGCAACCACCGCCAATAATAAACTTGAAACTGAACCAAAAAGGACATTTAAAACCAATTCATTTTCCATAACTTCTGATTTTAGAATTGAAAATTATTCTCGATTCGAATTTGATTTTCTTTGCTTTTGGCAATCTTCAAAAGTTTAGGATATACCATATCATAAGCTTTACGACTATGGGTAACTTGATAATCACCATTGATCAATTCAAAACCAAACCCAGTCAACGGACATCCTGCAGTTTGTAAATACGTATTTCCGATATGGATATATACATAATCAAAATTCGGAAGCTGATCAATTTCAATCATACCTTCGTGAACTTTACCCATTAGATTTTTATACTTGGTATTCATACCTCCCCAAGAATTGACAATCAATTTAAAATCACCCGTAGGTATTGCAGTTTGCTTAGGTATTTTATCGGCTCGTATTTTATCTTCTAACAAATAACATTGAAAGATTCCATCAATATATAAATGGCTCAACGTACTTTGTTTTCCTTGTGCCACACGAACAATTTTAACACGCATAATCAATCATTTTAAATCAAACAAAAAAGAGCCTTTTCAAATCGAAAAGACTCTTTAACCAACCAACAGCTTAAAAAGCATCTTCGATTTTCAAGCAGTTTCCAGAGGCGAAAGGATAATAATTTCCGTTGACTTCTTGAAAAAATTCAATACCGATACATTGCACAACCGTAACATTGTTTGCCAAAGTTGGCGCACCTGGTAAAGCTGCCGAAATCGTACTTCCGGCATACGGAACATTTAACGGGATATAAGCCGAGTATTCAACAACATTTAATTCGTTATTAATAGCATCGTCAGGCTCATAATTTCCAGTTGTAGGATTGAACGAGAAATCCGATAAAACAGCCAAGGCATTAATTAAACGAAAGTGTGTAGTACCAGCAGGAGCAGAAATCAATTCAGCAGGATTAAATGCTGCAACAATAAATTCCGCTTCGTTTCTATCAACGTTGTGTTCCACATCATAAGGCGCATTAAAAACACCATTAATCGAAAGCTTTTTATCAAACTCAAAACCAATTAAATATTGGCGTTGAGTAGAAACTTCAACTTTACGATAACCTCTGGCTTCTGTACCATCTTCTAAGTTGATTTTCTTCATAACTGAAGTTAATCGACCTGTAACTTGACTATCTGCCATTTTACTCATGACTTGAGAAAGAGCGGTACGCAACGATTTTCCAGTTCTTGCACAACCACCAAACTCATTCATATTTTCACGAGTACGTTCAAACTCAGGTGCAGATTTCACCTGCTGAGCAGTTGGACCACCAACCATACCGGCATAAAAGCCAGGTTGTCCTTTAATTTTAAAATGACGTACATCTCCAATGGTTCCGATGTACTTCATTAGTCCTTTTTGTCTTGCCATAACTTTAAATTTATTAGTTAAACATTTGAGAATAATACTATTACAAAGTTGAATAATTAAATTTGTATACACAATATGTAACTAATTGCAATACAATGAAATACAGTGCTAAAGAACCTTGTTACCTGGAAGCATTTTATAATTTATTGGAAATCAAAGATGCAGATACTTTGGTGGTTAAACACGCTTTTTCGAAAGAAGAAAAAGAAATTCGATTATACGGAATAGATGCACCAGAAATCCGAAAGAATAGAAAATTAAAAATAGATGAAGAAAAAACGCATCTTCCTGCTAGTTTGTTGATCGAGTTAGGATGAGACGCAAGAAATTACCTAACTAACGTTTTGAGTGTTGGAGATAGAGTAACCATACTTACAGAAATAAAAAATGCCTACGATTTTTATCATAGGTAATTAGGTTATGTCATCCTGGAATCAGGCGAATGTTTGAATGAATTGTTGCTTCAAAATGGATATGCCAAAGCATCAAGAGACTATTATTGTTCCAAATTAGCCGAATATCAGTTGATGAACCGTACTGCTCAGCTAAATAAAATCGTTATATATGCTCGAATTTCGCATTTTTAAGCCCATATCAAATGTTAAAATTTCGTTTTTTATGGCTCAAAATCTAATCTCAACAAAGACTTAAAACATACTTTTCCAATTGTTGTACTTATGTTGTACTAACTGCTATAAAATGAGTAACCAACCCTCTAAAATAAAGACTTTGCAAAGAAACTTTGGATATAGTTGAATTATCTGAAGAAAGCGTTAAGAAAATAGACAAAATTCAACGTTCTTATTTGATTGAATTGAAAGTTCCGTCAAATAAATTGCGCGAGCATGTCAAATTTGCAGTGGAGAAAGGAATTATTATCGATCATATTTTAATTAATAATGAAGAAATGACCTTTGAGAAATATGAGAATGAGTTGAAAAATGAAAACAATAAAGCAGTTAAAATTTCGCAACAAATCGAAAATAAAGTCAACAAAGCGTTGATAAATGATGCGATTTCTTATGCGACTATTGCATATCAATTATCAGAAGAACCACGAGTTGTAACGAATATTTTACCACAAACCGATCTGAAAGCGTATAGAGAAATCAACTTAGGATATGAGTTAAAACAAAGTTGGAAAGATGGAATGTATCATTTCAAATCAATTTTGATTATTTTCTGTCAATTTCTGCCAACTATTCTTTCGGTATTGTTTTTGTTTTTTAGTATCAAGTATGTTGTGAAAGTAGTGAAGAATAGAGAAACGAAACAAAAAATATAAGTAAATCTCTATTTGTCAAATGAATAAGAAAAAACTGATAATATTTAGGTTTTTGTATTGATTAGAAGTAAAAAAATACTATTTTTGCAATAGAAGCTAGAATAATTGAAATTCTCAGGAGATGGAAAAAATGGTAAAATTTAATGAACTTGAAAACAAAGTTTTAAGTGTTTTAGGCCAACTTGGGAATTATAAAGATATATTGAAGGGCGCTGAAAACTCGATACAAGAATTGGAAAAATTGCAAAATGAAATCAATTCTCTAAAAGAAGAAAATGCCCGATTGAAAAATAAATTGAGAGATTCGCAAGCGAATAACTTAAATTTAAATGAGGAGGTAAAACGATTAAAAGTCGTTAATGCAATGAGCGGAAATCAGGAGTACAAACAAATGATGAAGCAAAGAATGAACAAATTAATAAAAGAAGTCGATACGTGCATCGCTCAAATTAAAACTAATAATTAATAAAAAGAATGTCAACTCAACGAATTGAGATAAAAATTGCTTCACGTCATTATCCAATGACGATTAATTCTGACGAGGAAGAAATGTTACTTTCTTGTGCAGAAGAAATAAATGGTATTTTGAAACAATTTGAACAAAAGTACGCTGTTTCTGACAAACAAGACGCGCTTGCAATGGTGACAATTCAGTTAGCTTTACGCGAAGCAAAGCTGAAAAAGCAAGTGAAAGATAACGAAGAAATGACAACAGAGCGCATTTCGAAGTTATTAGAATTGATTGATCAGTCAATCGCAAAATAAGAGAAGTTCTGACAGTTGTGAAACTGTCCACTAAACAATATTCCTACATTAGTTCTAGCTATTTTGGTTAACTCAACACTAGTTTTGTTACCGAGTGAACACCGTTCGGAAAGCGGGCCGCAACCTTTTAGGTTCATTTATTTGACAGCGGATACTTGACTGACGGACTAACTCAAATCCTGTTTACAGGAGTTAACTCAAAACATACTTTACTAATGTAGGTTTTTTTATATATAAACATTACATAATCTATGGACCCAATTATGACAATAATTATTGCAATTGTTACATTAATCATAGGTGCAGCGGTGGGATATTTCTTATCAAAAAAATCAGTTGATAAACAGAATCAAGAACTGATTGACGAAGCAACTCGCAAAGCACAAAATTTGATTAATGATGCTGAGAAAGATGGTGAAGCCATTAAAAAAGAGAAAATTTTTCAAGCCAAAGAAAAATTTTTAGAATTAAAATCTAAACACGAAGAAGTTGTTAATCAACGTGAAAGAAAAGTAGCTGATGCTGAGCTTAAAGTAAAAGAACGTGAAGAGAGAATCAAAACGGACTTAGCAGAAATTCAGAAACAAAAAGATCAGATTAAATCTGAGAAAGGAAATATACAAGCACGTACAGAAAAGCTTAATATTAAGCAAAAAGAAGTGGATACGATGCACAAAAAACAAGTAGAAATCCTTGAGAAAATTTCGAATTATTCTGCTGATGAAGCGCGTGCTGAACTGATTGAAGTCTTAAAAGACGAAGCAAGAACGAAAGCACAAGCTCATATCCAAGAAATTATGGAAGAGGCTGAATTAGATGCGAAAAATGAAGCGCGTAAAATTGTAATTTCTTCTATTCAACGTATTGGTACAGAGCAAGCGATTGAGAATGCAGTTTCTGTATTTAATATTGAGTCTGACGAAATTAAAGGACGTATTATTGGTCGTGAAGGACGTAATATTCGTGCAATAGAAGCTGCTACAGGAGTTGAAGTGATTGTTGATGATACGCCAGAAGCGATTATTCTTTCATGTTTTGATCCTGTTCGTCGTGAAATTGCTCGTTTATCTTTGCACCGTTTAGTAACGGATGGGCGTATTCACCCAGCACGTATTGAGGAAGTTGTGGCAAAAACAACAAAACAAATTGAGGATGAAATTATCGAAGTTGGTAAGAAAACAATTTTAGATTTGGGAATTCACGGTTTACACAAAGATTTGGTTCGTATTGTTGGACGAATGAAATATCGTTCTTCTTATGGTCAAAACCTGTTACAACACTCTCGCGAGGTGGCAAATTTGGCAGGAACCTTGGCTGCAGAATTAGGATTAAATCCTAAGTTAGCGAAACGTGCAGGTTTATTACACGATATTGGTAAAGTTCCGGAGCAAGAATCTGAATTGCCTCACGCAATTTTGGGGATGCAATGGGCAGAGAAATATGGAGAACATCCAGACGTAATTAATGCAATTGGAGCTCACCACGATGAAATAGAGATGACTTCTTTAATTTCGCCACTTATACAAGTTGCCGATGCAATTTCTGGTGCTCGTCCAGGGGCTCGTCGTCAAGTTGTGGAATCGTATATGCAACGTCTGAAAGATTTAGAAGCTACGGCTCTTAACTTTGATGGTGTGGAAAAAGCATACGCTATCCAAGCTGGTCGTGAGTTGCGTGTGATTGTAGAAAGTGATAAAGTTGATGACACAAAAGCAGCTGAATTATCGTTCTTAATTTCGGATAAAATTCAAAACGAAATGACTTATCCAGGTCAAGTTCGTGTAACTGTAATTCGTGAAACACGTGCAGTAAATATTGCAAGATAAAATTTAGAATTTAATCATATTCTTTAGGCAAGTCTATAACAAGGCTTGCCTATTTTTTTGTTAAATTATAGAAAATTAATCCAAGTTATAGTTGTTGTTTTGATAAAAATTATTAAATTATAACGAATAAAAATTCAAAAATAATTAATTAATAATCAAATAATTAACAACTTGTTGATAACCTTTTTATTTTTTAAGATTACAAAATTTTTAATTGTAAAATCTTATCTTAATTTTGAAAGAATCGATGAGTAATTGAAACGAAAATGTAACCCTATTGAGGTTCAAATTTCTAAATAAAATAAAAGAACCAACTTCATTTATTTTGATGAAAGAATTCGTTTTTACCAAAGTTTATTAATCTAAAAAGTCCAAAAAACTATGTCTATTTTTGATAAAAGGGTAAATTATAAACCATTTGAATATCCTGAAATTTTAACCTTTACAGAAGCAATCCAAAAAGCATATTGGGTACACGGAGAAGTAGATTTTACTTCAGATATCCAAGACTATCATGCCAATTTAGATGATGCGAAACGCGAAATTCACAAACGTTCTATTTTATCAATTGCGCAAGTAGAGGTAACGGTAAAAGGATTCTGGGGAGATTTGTATCATTATTTTCCAAAGCCAGAATTGAATGGATTAGGTGCTACTTTTGCAGAATGTGAGTTTAGACATAGTGAAGCGTATTCGCGTATTTTGGAGGTAAATGGTTATTTAGATGAGTTTAATGTAGCCTTACAAAATCCAATTTTCAAAAGTTATAATACGTTTGTTGGAGAAATTATGCGTGACGAGAACAAATCAATTGTAGAGAAATTATTGTTCTTTGCATTGGTAATCGAAGATAGTTCGTTATTCTCGAAATTTGCAAATATTTTGGCATTTACACGTTTTGATGGTTTAATGAAAAATACAGCAAACATCATTGCTTGGACATCTACAGATGAGCAAATTCACGCAAATGCTGGGATTTATTTGATTAATAAAATTCGTGAAGAAGGTTTATTACCAGAGGAATTAGATCAAAATTGGGTAGAAACTGCTGTTCGTGGTTATATTGACCAAGAAGAAATGATGTTAGATTGGATTTTCGAGAAAGGAGAATTTGGTTATTACTCAAAAGCAGATTTATTAAACTATATGAAATACCGTATTGATGAAGCAATTGCTAAAATTGGATACAAAAAAATATTTCATATTTCCCAAGAACAGTATAAACCGATGGCTTGGTTTGAGGAAGAAGTTTTTGCGAGTAGTTTAGACGATTTTTTCGCAAAAAGACCAGTAGATTATACTAAACATGACAAAAGTATTTCGGCAGACGATTTATTTTAAACCGCCAAAACTTTTTATCAAAAACACAACTATAAATAAAATTATTTAACAATATCACATCATTATAAATTCTAAAGCTATGGACAATCCAATACCACACGACGACATTCAAAATATATTTTTTGACGGTGAAGCACCAAAATTATGGTGGAAAAACTCTGAATCTGAACAAATTTTGAATAGAGGTTATTTATTGAAAGGGGAAACAGTTGAAGGAGCTATAGATCGTATCACGGCTGCGGCTGCAAAACGTTTATACAAACCAGAATTGCAAGAATCTTTCAAAGAAATGATAGAAAGAGGTTGGATGAGTTTATCATCTCCAATTTGGGCAAATATGGGAACAGAGCGTGGTTTACCAATTTCTTGTTTCAATGTTCATATTCCAGATAGTATTGAAGGAATTACGCATAAATTAGGAGAAGTTATTATGCAAACTAAAATCGGTGGTGGTACTTCTGGTTATTTTGGTGAATTGCGTGAGCGTGGAGCGGCGATTACAGATAACGGAAAGAGTAGTGGTGCTGTTTCGTTTATGGAATTGTTCAATTCTGCGATGAATGTGGTTTCTCAAGGTTCTACACGTCGTGGAGCTTTTGCGGCTTATTTGGATATTGATCATGATGATATCGAAGAATTTTTGAAAATTAAATCGATAGGAAGTTCAATTCAGAATTTATTTTATGGTGTTTGTGTGCCAGATTATTGGATGCAAGAAATGATTGATGGAGATGCGGATAAACGTCAAATTTGGGCGAAAGTTTTAGAATCACGTCAAGAAAAAGGATTACCATATTTATTCTTTACAGATAACGTAAATAAAAATAAACCACAGGTTTACAAAGATTTAGGAATGTCAATTAATGCTTCTAATCTTTGTTCAGAAATTATGTTGCCTTCATCTGCTGATGAATCATTTATTTGTTGTTTATCTTCTATGAACTTAGAGCTATACGATGAATGGAAAGATACTGAGGCAGTACGTTTAGCAATTTTCTTTTTAGATGCAGTTTTACAAGAATTCATCGAAAAAACAGAAGGAAATCATTATTTAGCATCAGCTAATCGTTTTGCAAAACGTCACCGTGCATTAGGTTTAGGTGTATTAGGGTGGCACTCTTACTTACAACGCAACATGATTCCTTTTGAAGGAATGGAAGCGAAATTACGTACAACAGAAATTTTCAAGCATATTCAATCTAAAGCAGATAAAGCTTCGGAAGAATTAGCTCGTATTTATGGTGAACCAGAGGTTTTAAAAGGCTACGGACGTCGTAATACAACAACTTGTGCAATTGCACCAACTACGTCTTCTTCTGCGATTTTAGGACAAACTTCTCCAGGAATTGAGCCGTTTGCTTCAAATTATTACAAAGCAGGTTTATCGAAAGGAAACTTTATGCGTAAGAATAAATATTTGACTAAATTATTACAAGAAAAAGGAATCGATAACGAAGATATTTGGCGCGAAATCATGTTGAATGGTGGCTCTGTGCAACATTTAGAACAATTGACAAAAGAGGAAAAAGATGTGTTCAAAACATTCAAAGAAATTTCTCAATTAGAAATTGTTCAACAAGCAGCGATTCGTCAAAAATATGTAGATCAATCGCAGTCATTAAACCTAAATATTCCACCAGATTTACCTGTGAAAGAAGTTAACCGTTTGATGATCGAAGCTTGGCAATTAGGTGTAAAAACATTGTACTATCAGCGTTCACAATCAGTTTCTAAGGAATTAGTTGCAAACTTAGTTTCTTGTTCTTCTTGTGAAGCTTAATAGGAAATGATATATTTTATTACAAATAGAAAATCCGCTCATTGAGCGGATTTTTAGATTTTATGAATTTTTTAGATTTAGTTATTATTGAACAAAAATTTACTGATTTAAAGTCGTTGAAAAGAACGGCTTTATTAATTAATATTATTGGATGCATTTTAGGTTTGAGTACATTAGTTTTTCAGTTTTTTAATGAAATTTTAATTTATTTATCTTTTGTTTATCCTATTTTTTGCATCATTTTAGTTAGATATTATCGAGGTTTGATCTCAATTGAGCCTGAAATTAGACCAAATCTTCCAACAATTTCTATAGGTTTTATGTTATCTTGTTTTGGATTAATCATTAGAACTGCTATGGATTACAATGTCTTAGATTATAAAAATGTATGGGTTCCTTCGAGTGTTATAGCGTTATTAATCTTAATAATCTATTATTTTAATCAATTTAAAATATTGATTTACAACAAGAAAAATTTTGTTTATAATGTTTTTATCATAATATTAATTGAAGTATTTTCTATTTATTCTGTTATATTCATTAATTGTAAGTATGATCAATCTACTCCTCAAATTTATGAAACTCAGATTTTGAAAAAAATTAAGAAAAATAGTAAAGGAGGTAGTAGTTATTATTTAATAATTGAAGATTGGAACAATACATTTATAGAAAAAGAGATAAAAGTAGATTATAAAAAGTATTACTCAAGTTTTGAAGGAGAAAAGCTTAAAGTAGCAGAAAGACGAGGAAGATTTGATATACCTTGGTCTTATTTTATAGAGTAATTATCATCTAAAAGACTCGTTACAAATTGTAACGAGTTTTTTTGATTGAATAGAAGTATTTTACTTCTTACTATCTTGCGCTCCGAAAACCTGTTGTAACAACGATGTTGTACGCAAAGCTTTATTCCCGCGAATTCCTTCTTCTTTTTCTGCAACCATGTTAAACACACCATTTATTGTTTGTTGTGTTACATAAGCATTCAGGTTTGGATCAATTTGATTTCCAGTTAACGTATTGTATTTTGTAATCAAATTATTCCAAACTTTATCCGCACTAACTTTACCTAAAGACGCTTCCACTTTTGGTTGAAAAGCCTTTGTTAAATCAGATGTTGTTTTTAGTTTTAAATAATTGGTAGCCGAATTATTTCCTCCTAATAAAATATCTTTCGCATCTGTAATTGTCATTGATGTCACAGCGTTTACGAAAATAGGAGCAGCTTCAGAAACAGCATCTTCAGCAGCAGAATTCAATAATTTGATTCCTTTATCCGCCAAACTTCCCATTCCTAAAGAACGCAAAGTTTTTTCTACATTTTGTAATTCTTCTGGCATCAAGATTTTTGCAACTGAATTATTATAAAAACCATTCTTTTGACCCAATGATTTTATTCCGTCCGTTAATCCTAATGACAAAGCTTCTTTCAATCCAGAGGCAACAGTTGCGTTAGATAAACCATTTAACTTTGTTAAGGATTCTGCAGAAATTGTTTTAGATTCTGTTGAACCATGTACAACTTTTATTGAATCAACTTTTACTGTTGAATTATTTTGTGTTGTCGTTTGAGTGTTTACTTTTTCGACTTCTTTTTTTAATGTTCCAAAAATTGATTTCAAATCTTGTGCTTTTGAATTTACTGCAAACGCTGAAATCAATGTTAAACTTAATATGATCTTTTTCATTTAGATTTTTTCTAAAAAATATTTCAGTTGGTTAATTCAATTATCTGACCAAAATTTAAAACTCACTTACAAAATGTAATTTCACTGACGGAAATTTATCTTGCGTCATTTGAATTGTAAAAGCAGAATCTGCTAAAAATACCAATTGATTGAATTTATCTCTTGCTAAATAACGTTGTTTAACACGTTTGAATTCTAAGAATTCTTCTGATTTTTCATCTTCAACTTCTACCCAACACGCTTTGTGAACAGAGAAAGGTTCGTACGTTGCTTTTGCACCATATTCGTGCTCCAAACGATATTGGATAACCTCATATTGCAGTGCACCAACGGTTCCGATAACTTTACGATTATTCATTTCTAATGTAAATAACTGCGCAACACCTTCGTCCATTAATTGATCAATTCCTTTTTCCAATTGTTTTGCTTTCATTGGATCAGCATTGTTGATGTAACGGAAATGTTCTGGGGAGAAAGCTGGAATTCCTTTGAAAGAAAATTTTTCACCTTCTGTCAACGTATCACCAATTCTAAAGTTTCCTGTATCGTGTAAACCAACGATATCACCCGCAAACGATTCATCAACCACTTCTTTTTTATCAGCAAAGAAAGCATTTGGCGCAGCGAATTTCATGTTTTTACCTTGGCGAACGTGGAAATAGTTGGTATTACGTTCAAATTTACCAGAAACGATTTTGATAAAGGCTAAACGGTCGCGGTGTTTCGGATCCATATTCGCATGAATTTTGAACACGAAGCCAGAAAATTTATTTTCATAAGGTTCGACAATTCTCAAATCTGTTTCTTTAGATTGTGGAGTTGGTGCAATATCAACGAAAGCGTCTAACAATTCGCGAACACCAAAATTATTAAGAGCAGAACCGAAAAATACAGGTTGTAAATTTCCGTCCATATATTCTTGCATATCAAATTCTGGATAAACTCCGTCAATTAAATCAATCTCATTACGAAGATTTTCGGCGTAAGTTGTTCCAATTAATGTGTCTAAATCTGGACTTGATAAATCCTCAACTTTCGTTGTTTCAGAAATTTTTTGTTTATTATCTCCAGAAAAAATATTGATGTTTTTCTCCCAAATATTATAAATTCCTTTGAAAGTTGCTCCAATACCAATCGGCCAAGAAAGTGGTGTAACTTGTAAGTCTAGTTTTTGTTCTACTTCGTCCATTAAATCAAACGCATCTTTTCCTTCGCGGTCCATTTTGTTAATGAAAACCAACATCGGAATTTTGCGCATACGACAAACTTCTACCAATTTGATTGTTTGTTCCTCAACCCCTTTTGCAACGTCGATTACCACAATCGCAGAATCTACGGCAGTTAGTGTACGGAAAGTGTCTTCGGCGAAATCCTTGTGACCAGGCGTATCTAAGATATTAATCTTTTTTCCTTTATATTCGAATGCTAAAACTGAAGTAGCAACCGAAATACCACGTTGGCGTTCAATTTCCATAAAATCGGAAGTTGCTCCTTTTTTAATTTTGTTACTTTTTACGGCACCAGCTTCTTGAATTGCGCCTCCAAAAAGTAATAACTTCTCTGTTAAAGTTGTTTTACCAGCATCGGGATGGGCGATAATTCCAAAGGTTTTTCTTTTATTTATTTCTTGTTCTAAAGACATCTTAATCAAATTTTCAGGTTGCAAAGATAGTTTATCTCACGAAAATTAGAAACATTATGGTTGATAGAATATTCTAAAGTAAATTGCGTTATTCTAAAAATAGTTGACGAAAGACGTATGAAAAAGATATTTTACTTTTTATTGTTGATGATTAGTGGGATTGTTTGGGGGCAGCATCTGTAATCTTCCCCTTGTTA
>NZ_DDBA01000068.1:56681-57912 GCF_002333005.1 Empedobacter sp. UBA2044 | reverse complement strand
GGTTGAATGTAACGTAAAAAAGGTTTTAGTCGTAGGGTTTTTAAAATCTTTAGTGAAATGAGAACATTTTTAGTAGAGAGGTTTACAGCCTTGACTTTTTGGTTACTTTTTAGTCAAGTAAAAAGTGACATTAATGAAAAGGAATACCTGAGCCACACCGTGGCTCCTCCTCTTAATTTCAAATGTTTTTTTGGATGCTCTTCCCCGAAGGGCATATGAATACAGATAATTAAAATAAATATTCAATGAATAAAAAAAGTGACAAAAGATTTCTCGAAATGACATAATATTAGAGAAATAATGTGTTAAAAAAAGTGTTAAATTCTTGTGTCGGTGTATATCGAAAATGATACTTTTCTGTATCGGTTGTGTATCCGCGCTGTATCCATTCTATATGCATTGTATATGCGTTCCGTATGGTTTGTTCGTGGTTCGTGTATCGGTGTTGAGTTGTAAAATGTATTATGTAAAAAGTAAAATGTACAGATTGGATATTAGTTGTTTGAGTGGATTCTAAATCTATAGGATGCGATTCTGAGACAAGCTCAGAATGACAAAATCCGTTGTTAAATAGTGAATTTGAATATTAAAAAAAGAGTTATAAATCCGATGATTTAGAATCGAAATGCAATTCAACTCTAAATTATTGGAATAAAAAAGTTGGAGTGTTTGAGCAAAGCGAGTTGCCAACTTTATGGAAATAATTTATTTAGTTGAATCATTGAGAGACTACTGTCGGCATCTTTTTTTGTTTCGTTTTTTTGGATGAGCTTCCCCGAAGGGCATATGAATACCGACAATAAAAATACATAAGTAATGAATAAAAAAATGAAAGTAAGAAATAAGTATTACCTGAGCCACACCGTGACTCCTCCTCTTAATTTCAAATGTTTTTTTAGATGAATTTCCCCGAAGGGCATATGAATACAAATAAAAAAATAGAAAAGTAATGAATAAAAAAGTGACATTAAAGAAAAAGATTACCTAAGCCATACTATGGCTCCTCCTTTTAATTTCAAATGTTTTTGTATCAAAACTTCCCCGAAGAGCATATGAATTCAATATTCATAAAATAATATAGTTCATGAATAAAAAATGAAAAAAGAAGAGATTCTTCGACAACCCCAGAATCACAAAATCCATCACGAAAGAGAACGAAGAAATTAATAAGAAAAAACAAACAAACCTTATTTCAAAATTTTAATTTTGCTTACCACATTACCACATTACC
>NZ_DDBA01000068.1:41889-56335 GCF_002333005.1 Empedobacter sp. UBA2044 | reverse complement strand
CACATTACCACATTACCACATACTCCCAACATCAAGGCAAGATCAAGGCAAGATGAAGGCAACATAGTGGCAGTAGAGTGGCAATAAAGTTGAGGTAATAAAAAAGAGAAGTAAAACTTCTCTTTTTTATTCATCATTTAAGTTTCTTTGAAGTAATCGATTAGACTTATTTGTTCAAAGACATTCAAAACTAGAGATATTTATAGAACAACAAAGATTACAACAAGTACATTTTATAAAAAGAATGTATAATTTATAAATTATACACTTTTAAACGATTAAGTACTTAATAAACGATTTACGATATAAAATAAAGTATTTTAGTAGTAATCAATAGATCTATACCATGAAAAGAGTTCTAGTGTACACATACATACTCTTTCTACTTCCCCTTTTAATAATGGCTAATCAAGTTGATTCCTTAGCCTCAAAAGATAATGCCTATCTAATAGAAAAATTGGATGCATTAATAGATGAAAAGCATCATCCAAATGCGATGATCTATGTGCAAGCGTATATAAGAAATGCTAAAAAAGAAAAGGATAAGCTAAATTTATTTTATGCTTATAAAGAAGGAATCTTTTTTTCAAGTCATTTAAATACTCAAATAGAATATGCAGATAGTGCGATAATTACTGCCCGGAAATTAAAAAACAAAGATTTAATAGCAACAGCTTTATTATCAAAAGGGCTAGCCTATTACAAAGCAAAAGATTATAGAGAGGCGTTACAAAATTATTTATATGCAGATCAGGAGTTAAAATATTCAAAAGACCAATATTTATTACATAAAGTAACATTTAATATGGCAATGATAAAAATCAAATTAAATCAATGTAACCAAGCAGAAGAATTGTTGCTGAAATGTAAAAACTTTTTTCAATCAAAACCAGAGAACAAAGATTACCAAGCCTATTTATTAAATACAATATATCAATTAGCATCTCTCCATCAAGAAGTTGGTAACAAAGCAAAAGCGAAAGAATTGAATCAATTAGGATTAAATAAAAGCAAACTTGAAAATAACGAATTTTTCCATAGATACTTTACGATAAATAAAGCAATTGATGAGTTTTTGAATGATCAATTTGTGACGTCTATTCAATTATTATCAACTAAAGAAGATATTTTAATAAAAACGAATGATTTTAATACACTAACCAAAATTTATTACTACAAAGCAAAGGCATTTGATAAATTGAATAATCAACAACATAAAATAGTATATTTTAACAAAATAGATAGTATTTTCAATGAATACAACTTCTTAGAAATTAAATATAGACCGATATACGAAAACATTTTAGAGGAAACATTGGTAGCTTCTGATACGAACAGACAACTATATGTAATCAATCAATTATTAAAAATGGATGAGTTAAATTATAAGCTAGATGCAGAAATGAGTCAAGTTGTATACAAAGAATATGACACAGTGCAATTGCTCAAATTAAAGGAAAAAATATTGAATAAGTCTCAAAAATTATATTACGTATTGGCAGCGTGTTTTACTGGAATAATAGTATTGATCGTAGGAATTGTAAAAACTAGAAATAAAAATAAACATTTAATCGAAAAGTACAATCTGTTTATTGAAGAATCTGCTCAATCAAGTTACACAGAACGGAGAATATCGATTAAAGATGAAGAGGATTTGAATAAAGAAGCATTTGAAAGTTTACTATTAAAATTTGAAGAATTTGAGCGGGACAGAGAATTTTTAAACCCTAATATAACAGTAGTAAGTTTGGCAAAATCATTTTCAACAAACACCACTTATTTATCAAAATGTGTCAATCAGTACAAAGGAATTAATTTTCCTTCTTACATCAATCGGTTGAGAATAAAATTTATTACTGATTTATTACAAGAACAACCACAATACCTTAATTATAGTGTAGGGGCATTAGGAGAAATAGCAGGTTATATGAATCCAAGACAATTTTCAAATGTTTTTTACAGTGAAACGGGCTTGCGTCCCTTAGATTTTATAAAAATTCAAAAACAAAAAAATAAAGAAAGTATATAATGGTTTATTAGTGTAATTTATTGACATACAAGGGCTAAAAAAGACTTGGCTATTGCTTTAAACAGATCGCTATTGCAACTTTACAAAACCATTGCGCAATGGAGATCAATGTTTAATTTAAAATTATAAAAAAATGGCGAAGCAAAAAGGCTTTTTAAAACTTAGAGGTTCAATCGGAGATTTAAACTTCTACAAATCAAAAGATGGTTATATGGTAAGAGAAAAAAGTTCTATAGACCGTAATACCATAATGAGTGATCCGCGATTTCAGCGTACCAGAGAAAATATGCAAGAATTTAAGAATGCAGGTACTGCTGGAAAAACACTACGAAACGCATTCAATGCGATCATAAAAAATGCAAAAGACAGCAAATTATCAAGTCGTCTCACAAAAGTAATGCATGGTATCCTAAAAGAAGATACTACAAATGCTCGTGGGCAAAGAAATGTACACAAAGGAAATCAATTACTGATGAAAGGTTTTGATTTTAATGCAGGTGCAGCGTGGTTGAAAACGGTATTAATTCCTGTACAAGTAGATATAGAACGTACTTCTGGTGAAACAAAATTTACATTAGAAGCATACAAACCCTTAGATGTGATAATAGCACCACAAGGAGCTACCAATTACCGATTTGTAGCAGCTTCTACAGAAATTGATTTTGAGAAGAACGAATACATTACCAAAACATCGTATACCGATTATTATCCATACGATGAGGTAGAAGTGAATGATGTAGAATTATTGAACAATCTTCCTCCAAATTCAGAACATACAATCGCTTTAGCAATTGGAATCGAATTCTATCAAGAGGTGAATACCGTTTTATATCCATTGAAAAATGGAAGTTTTAATGCGGCACATTTAATCGAAATCAATTTACCATGACGACAATTGTAGTAGAACGAACGTATTATCCAAATGGTACAAATGGTAGCTTATTCCTTAACGATAAGTTTATTTGTTATACTATAGAGTTACCATGGAAAGAGAACGAACCACGCAATTCATGTATTCCAGAAGGATATTATGCAATCCAAAAGAGAAGCTCACCAAAATTTGGTCAACATTTTCTGATTGCAAATGTACCCAATCGTTCATTGATCTTAATTCATCCTGCCAATATTGCAAAAACAGAACTGAAAGGATGTATTGCTCCTGTAACCAAATTAACAGGTGAAGGGAGAGGAGAGTTATCAAGAAAAGCATTTACAAAACTTAAAGCTTTAGTAAATGATAAACTTGATCGTAATCAAAAAGTAAATGTAAAGATTAAAAGTAAACAACATGACAATTATTAATCGCTTTACAGCACCTACACCTAGATTGTTCCAACAATTACGAAATATAGGATTAACCTTAGCTGCAATTGGAGGTGTATTAATTGCTGCTCCTATAGCATTACCAGCAACATTAGTGACCATAGGAGGTTATTTGACCGTGGCAGGAGGAGTAATATCAGCTGTAAGTCAATTGACTGTAAATGATAAAAACCATAGTAATGATGATGAATAATAGTAATACATCGCTAATTGTTGGGACAATAGGAGGAACAATGACAAGTTTGGTAGCGACCATTCAATGGGAACAACTTGTTTATACGATTTGTATGGGAATAGTTGGTGCAATTTGCAGTTATGGAACATCATATTTATTGCATAAGAAAAATAACCCTTACGACGAAGACTAAGCATTTGATTACAAGTGAGATTTGGAAATCTTATTTTATTGATGTAAATTTTAACATCATTCATTTAAGTTTCATTGAGGTAATGCTAATTATTACAGAAATGAAAAATAACGAATTACAAAGAATGGTGATTTATCCGAAAGATGTATCAATTATTACGGGAAAGGGGTATAGGCAAAGTCTACGCTTACTCAATAGAGCAAAGCAGATAATCGGTAAAGAGAAAAAAGACTTCCTAACATTTGACGAATTTTTGATCGTTTTTAAGATGAAATCGTAAAACCAAAAATGAAAAAGGTTCTCAATTTTTTAATTGAAAACCTTTTTCTATATAACATAATTTTTAATAAGTATTATTTCCCGATACAAAACTTGCCAAATATCGTCCCTAATATATCTTGATCCACATCTATTTCACCTGTAATATGTCCCAAATACGTTAAAGCTTCACGGATATCCATTGCTAACAAATCCCCAGGAAGTCCCATGTCCATTCCTTGTTTGATCTTTCCAATTTGAGAAAGTGTGTTTTGTAATGCTTCTAAGTGACGAGAGTTCGTAACGATTGTGTCATCCTGATTTGTTCCTTTCAATTTGATTTGATGAATCAGATTTTCTTTCAATGCTTCGATATTATATTGATCTTTAGCTGAAATTTCTAAATGAACAACATCTTTAAACTCTTGTTTGATAGCATCAGAAATAGCTGATTCGTTATTGTTTACATCAATTTTATTGGCAACATTAAACAAGATTTTTCCTCTACGTTGCAAATCATCTAACTGATTCGCAATTTGATTATCAGCAGTTATATTGGCATCATACAAATAGATGATAATAGAAGCATTGTCTATTTTTTCGAATGTTTTTTCAATTCCAATCCGTTCTATCGTATCGCCAGCTTCTCGAATTCCAGCTGTATCAATAAAACGGAACCCAACACCGTCAATATAAATGGTTTCTTCAATGGTATCACGAGTTGTTCCTTCAATATCCGAAACAATAGCACGTTCTTCGTTTAATAATGCATTTAATAAAGTAGATTTTCCTGCATTTGGCGCACCAACAATAGCTACTGGTACTCCATTTTTGATAACATTTCCAAAAGCAAAAGAATCAGCTAAACGTTTTAAGATGGATTGTAATTTATTCAATAAATCATAAAATTGTGTACGATCTGCAAATTCAACATCTTCTTCAGAAAAATCCAATTCTAATTCCATCAAAGCTGCAAAATTGATCATTTGTTCTCTTAAATCTTTGATTTGATTAGAGAATCCTCCACGCATTTGTTTGATAGCAATTTCGTGCGAAGCCTTAGAATCCGAAGAAATAAGATCAGCAACAGCTTCTGCTTGTGTTAAATCCATTTTACCATTCCAAAAGGCTCTGAAAGTATATTCACCTGGATTGGCATTTCGAATGCCTATTTTATTTAAAAGTTCTAAAACTTTTTGCTGAATATAAATCGATCCATGTGTCGAAATTTCTACGACATCTTCACCTGTATATGAATGAGGATTTTTAAATATTGAGAATAATGCTTCGTCAACAATGGTATCTCCATCCATCACATAACCCAAATGTATGGTATGAGAAGAAGCGTCATTCAAAGATTTAGTTGAATTAAATTTTGATTGATAAATCTGAGCAACTTTAGAAATTGATTCTGGTCCAGAAATACGAATAACCGCTATAGCGCCCATTCCATTGGCAGTTGCCAATGCACAAATTGTATCGTTGTTTAGCATAAGGCAAATTTACAACATAATAAGTTGTTGGAAAATTATAATTTATATGATAATTTTTTAAAATGTAAAAATATTTACTGTTAATATATTAATACTTAAAAAGGGATGTTTTTTAACCTGAACTAATTACTGCTACATCTGATGCTATTAGGAAAGAATTTGAGGATCATGAAATTAAAATTTTTAGTCAAATGGTTTTAATCCTATGATTCTAAATTATCATCAACTTATAAAAAATTAGATTTTGATAGATAATTGGCACACTTTTAGTATTTCTTTTAGAAATTGGAATTTATAATGTCATCAAAGAAAAATTATGCTACAAAAAGAGGTTTTGGAATTGGTAATTTTAGAATTAAATTTGTAGATGTACTTATTGTAATATCTATTTTGGTATTACTTGTAGTAGTATTTAAATAAAAAAAAAGCTTCTTATAAATTAAGAAGCTTTTTTTTATTTTTTAATTTGAGTTATAACTTGCTCTCACTGTAATTTGAGCTGTTTTCTGACGTGATGTTGTATTAAATGATCCACCAGCAGAATACTCTTCATTATCATTTTTACCTGTTATCTGAAAAATACCCAAATCGGCTTGTTTTAATTTTCCTAAACTAGTGCCAGATTTTGTAGCAATATTTTCTGCACGTTGTTTTGCATTTTCAGAAGCTTGTGCAATCAATTCAAGTTTTAAATCTTCTAATTTCGAGTAATAATAATTTGGATTAGATGAACTCAATTCGATGCCTTGGCTAATTAATGTAGAGATTTCGCGCGAAGCTTTTTCTATTTTATCCAATTCTTTCGATTCGATTGTTGCGTCTTGAGATAGATTATAACCAGTAAATTGACTAATCGAATTTCCGTTTGCATCTGTTCCGTACTGAAAATCTTTTGAAATATTTACCGCTTCAAAAACAATTTCTTTTGGATTGATTCCTTGCGAAATCAAAAAGTTTTTGACAACCGTTTGATCAGCTTTTAATTGATCCGAAGCAATGCGCAAATCATAATCTTTACGACTAAAAGTTGCACGCCATTTGACTAAATCAGCATTAAAATCTTTCAAAGCATTTCCAGTAACATTGATCGATTCAGAACTTCTGAATTTGTATTTGTAAGCGTTTCCTAATATACATGTTGCAGCAATTAACCCAACGGCTAAAATAGATGCTACAATAACTGAAAATTTATTCATAGTAATTTGGTTTTCAGTAAATGTACAAAAAATATTAAAGATGTATTTCACTAAAAATAGTGAAATTAAGCAATCAAAATAGGAAATTCTTGATCGATGATAAAGATGATTAAATTACCTTCTGAATAATCAATTGTAACCACATCTTCATTGGCTTTGTTGCGAGTTCCTATACGAGAAAGTAAATTTAAATCTTCATTATTCAATGGATATTCCAAGCCTTTTGTGACAATGTTTTTACATTCAGGAAAGGGGAGAAGCGAAATTGTTCGTCCAAAATAGCCTTCTAATTTCGTTTGTTTTTCTGCGAAAAAATATTGACTATAATTATCGTAAAATAAAATATTGATTTGATCTTTGAAACGATAAGCCGCATTCAAATTTCCAATAAAATGATCTTGTTGACGACCACTTGCTCCAAAAACATCAACATGTTCAAAACCTTTGTTCAAAATGATTTGTAAGGCTTTTGCAAAATCTGTGTCATTTTGATCAGGAGTAGAAATAACTTCTATTTCAGGTGGAAACTGACTGATTTCAAAAGAATCAAAATCGCCCGAAATAACATCGGGCGTTATATGTAATTTTTGTAAATAACGAAATGCACCATCTGTACAAAAAATCATATCATAATTTGATGTATCAGGCAGAATAGTTGGAACTTCGCCATTCAAAAATAAAAGTGCTTTTTTATTCACCTGGAATCCATTTTACTTCTTCGTGATTATTGTCTGTGGCAATTTTTCGCCCTAAAACGAACAGATAATCAGAAAGACGATTCAAGTATTTTTGTAATTCTGGACGGATTTCTTCTTCTTCAGCTAAACCAACTGTTAAGCGTTCTGCACGACGACAAATACAACGCGCAACATGTGCATGAGAAGCTGCTTGATTTCCACCTGGAAGAATAAAATGTGTCAATTGTTCTAATTGTCCTTCCAAATCATCAATCCATTCTTCCAATTGAACAATATCTTCTTCAGTAACGGTTTTCGGAATACGAGGTTTACCATTTGCCAAGTATAATTTATCGACTGGCGTTGCTAATTCAGCACCAAGATTGAATAAACCTTTTTGGATGATGATAATTTCTTCCTCTAATGCTGGATCAATTTCATATGAACGAATTAATCCTAAATAAGAATTTAATTCGTCAACTGTTCCGTAAGAATCAATCTTTAAACTATTTTTAGAGACACGTGTTCCTCCATATAAACCTGTTGTTCCTTTGTCTCCTGTTTTTGTATATACTTTCATGTGATTTCAACTTATAATTATCGAAGATAAGAAAATCTTAAATATTTTTTGGTAAAAGTGGCTTAGTAAAAAAGTGATATCCGATAGCTACGATAACTAAAATAACTGTGGTGATTATCCAAAGTATATTAAAACCATAATCGGTAGCAATGTGAGTTCCTAAAAATGGCGAAACAATAAAGGCAATTGCAGCTGTCATTCCGTTCAATCCCATATAAGCTCCTCGGTTATTTTTTTGCGAACGAAAAGCTGTTACCGTTGACATCAAAGGTAAAACAAGCATTTCTCCAATAGACATTAGTCCAATTGCTAAATATAACATACCTAATGTGTGACTAAATGTGAAGATAAAATAACTAATTGCTGTGACAAATGAACCAAAAACTAAAAGTTGAGTAACTGAAAATCGTTTTTCGGTGTAATGGATCAATAACATTTCGAATACAACAATGATTATTCCACTGAATCCCATTAATAACCCAATCTCTGTTTGTGTTAAATGAACTACATCTTTGTAAAATAATGGAAGTGTATTTAGGATTTGGAAAAATGCAATAGAGAATAATACACAAAATAAATTGAATACTAAGAAAGGTGTATCAGTGTATGCATTACGTTCTTTTTCGACAACTGTTTTATCAGAAATATTTTCTGTAGCAGCATTTCGTTCTTTTCGTCCATTGAAAAAGACAAAGAATACAATTCCTGCAACCAAGGCAGCTCCTGCATTGCAATAGAATAATAAATCGTACGAATAATTAGATAAAAAACCTCCCATTGATGGACCAATTGAGAAACCTAAATTAACCGCCATTCTATTCAACGAAAAAGCACGAGTGATATTTTCTTTCTTAGCATAACGCGTGATGGCAACTGAATTTGCAGGACGAAACATTTCGCTAATAATACTCAAAACAAGCATAATAACAGCAAAAGATTCTACCGTTTTAAAATAAGGTAAAATCAAAAACATCGGAGCACTCAGAAATAAACTGATGGCTTGTACTTTAAAGTTTCCGATTTTATCTGTTATCCAACCTCCAAGCCAAGAACCAATTACAGAACCAACTCCAAAACAACTCAAAACTATTCCCGAGTTTTCTAAAGAAAATCCTAATTCGGAGATCATATAAATTCCTAAAAATGGTAAAACCATCGAACCCATTCGGTTCAACAACATTACGATGGCTAACATCCAAGATTCTTTCGAAAGTCCGCTGTAAGCGTCAATGTAAATTTTTAGAATTTTTTTCATCTCTCAATTTTCTTTTAAATGCTACAAAGTTAAGTTCTTTTTTTTTCAAAAAAATGGTTATTTATCAAGGTTTCTGATATTCTTTGATTACTTTTGAAACCTCTTAAAAATAAATCTTACATCTATGTTGTTTTACAATTTCATTCTTAAGGTTTTAATTGTCATAAATGGGCTTGGAGCGGCGTCTGGATTAGTGGTTGATAAACACCATGTTTACACGATTTCCGATGATAAAGCACATTTGTACGTTTACAATAAAAAGAAAAAAGAAGTGGATAAAGTTGATTTGAATCCAGAAGTAAAATCAAAACATATCACCAAAAAAGATAAACCAGATTTTGAAGCGATTACAAAATTTGACAATCATTTGTACATTCTTGGATCGGGCTCTAAAGAAAATCGTTTCGATTTGATTTCATATAACATCAAAACTAAAGAGGTACATAACGATAATTATAGTTTTCTTTTGGATGAATTTTTAAAGGTTTCAAATTTATCTAAAAAAGATTTTAACATCGAAGGAATTATTACAGATGGACATTGTACATATTTTTTCAACAGAGGAAATGGTCCTGCTGGCGTAAACGGAATTTATAGAGTGGGAGGCAAGATAAATGATTTGAGAGGGAAAACAATTGATTTTTTTCCAATCACTTTGCCTAAAATTAACAATGAAACCACTACTTTTTCAGATGCTATTTTAGTAGATGGAAAAGTTTTGTTTACAGGAACAGTAGAATCTAAAAGTACAACTCAGTTTAATGGAGAAATAAAAGGTTCTATTATTGGTGAGTTAGATTTAGCTAGAATGGAGGTTATACGTTGGCAAAAAATTTCGGATGATAAGAAAATCGAAGGTTTAGCGTTGTATAAAGAATCTGGAAAGAATTATACCTTGTATTTGTGCGAAGATAATGATGATGACTCCAATAAAGCGTCAATTTACATCTACAAATACCAAAAGGAAATCTAATTTTTTGAATAAAGAATTTCGAAATACGGACATCGATTTTCGATTTATTCTTAAAAAATTGTGAAAGTATTTTCAAGACTATTATATTTGTCCGTCAAAATTTATTTATCAATTAAACATTATGCGAGGAAGATGGCTCATTGCAGCATTTGCAATTATTTTAAGTCTCTTGTGTATCAGACAACTAAGTTATACTTGGTACACAACTAAAGTGGAGCATGAGGCGGCGCGCTTGGCGAGTAAGCCAGAAGACGAATCAAGAATTTTAGATAGCTTGGCTCAGCATCCTCTTGATTTGGGAATTATAAAGTACGATTATGGGTATGCCAAAAACAATGAAATCAATTTAGGATTAGATTTGAAAGGTGGTATCAACGTAATTTTACAAGTTTCTGAAAGAGATTTAATCGAGAATTTATCAGCGAAAAGTCAAAACCCTATGTTGGCAACGGCTTTGGATGCGACAGATAAAGCTCAAAAAACAAACGGCAACGTACCTTATGTCGAATTATTTTTTCAAGAATTTGATAAAATAAAAGGAGGAACAAAATACGCAGCTGCAGATTTGTTTGGAAACAAAAACAATGCAGATAAAATTGCGTACAATGCTTCTGACGATCAGGTAAAAGAAGTAATCCGTAAAGATATCGAAGCGAAAGTTGCAACAGCTTATGATGTAATTAGCTCTCGTATTAATCAATTTGGTGTTGTTGAGCCAGTAATTCAACGTTTAGGTGATAAAGGTGATGGACGTATCTTGGTAGAATTACCAGGTGTTTCTGACACAGACCGTGTAAAAAAATTATTACAATCTACAGCAAAATTAGAGTTTTGGCAAGTTGTTCGTCAAGATCCTACTGTTTTACAATACTTTTCTAGCGTTAATACAGAAAAATATAATGTAAAAAATGAGAAAGGACAAACAATCAAAACTTTAGCAGAAGTTATGCAACCAGCTGGTTCTAATGCAAGTTTTGTTGTTAATGTAAAAGATACTGCTGTTGTAAACCGTGTGATGCAAGACAAAGGTTTTGTACCTGGATTACCAGCAAACATTAGAGGATACAAATACTCTTGGGCGAATAAGCCAATGAATTTAGGTAAACAAGCGAATGATAAATCTGCTCCTAAATTATTAGAGTTTTATGTCTTAAAAGGTAAAAATGGAACGCAAGAACCATTAATCGAAGGAGATAAAGTAGTTTCTGCTGCTGGTGAACGTAATCCTGGTTCTCTTACAAATGAGCCTGTTGTTACAATGCAAATGAATCAAGTTGGAGCACAAGAGTGGTCTCGTATTACAGACGAGTTGAAACCTGCAGGTCCTGGACAACCAGGTCAAGGTGTTGCAATTGTATTAGACAATATGGTGTATTCTGCGCCAAACATCAGTAATCAAATTACAGGAGGTAACTCAGTTATTTCTGGAAACTTTACAATTGACGAAGCAAAAGATTTAGCAAACATTTTACAAGCAGGTTCTTTACCAGCTTCATCTAAAATCGTTTCTGCTGAGGTTGTTGGTCCATCATTAGGACAAGAAGCAATCAACAGTTCGTTAATCGCTTTTGGTTGTGCATTTGCATTAGTATTAATCTGGATGTTGTTCTACTACAGCCGTGCAGGTATTTATGCTAACGTTGCATTAATCGTTAACTTATTATTCTTATTAGGATTTTTAGTATCACTTAAAGCTACATTATCTTTACCAGGTATTGCCGGGATTATCTTGACATTGGTAACAGGAATGGATGCGAATATCTTGATTTACGAACGTGTAAAAGAAGAATTAAGAAAAGGAAAATCATTACGTCAAGCAGTAGATTTCGCTTATTCATGGAAAGGTGCTTTCTCTGCAATTATCGATGCCAACTCAACATCATTTATCACAGCATTAATTTTATTCTTCTTTGGTAAAGGTCCTGTTGTAGGTTTCGCAACAACGTTTATGATTGGTATTTTTACATCAACATTTACAGCGATTTTCATTACACGCTACTTTGTAGAAGGACGTTTAGCAAAAGGAAAATCTGTTCCTTTCTATACATCATTTACAGCGCACTGGTTACAAAATATTAAAGTTGATTTATTAAAAACAAGAAAAATCTCTTATGCGATTTCAATTGTTTTAACAGTAGTTGCTTTAATCTCTATCTTCACAAAAGGATTTGATATGGGTATCGAATTCCAAGGTGGACGTACATATACAGTTCGTTTTGATAAACACGTAGATCCACAACAAATTTCTGAAAGTTTGGGTGATGTTTTCGTGTTAGATGGTGAAAAAATGATGCCACAGGTAAAAACGTATGGTGGTCAAAATCAAGTAAAAATTACAACAGCATACAAAGCGGATGAAGACGGAACAAATGTAGATGACGAGATCAAAGACAAATTATATACAGGTCTTAAATCTTATCTACCAGCGAATATGTCAGAAAAAGATTTTTCTGAAGATAATGCTACAATAGGTTTAATGTCTTCTGCAAAAGTAGGTCCTACAATTGCCGATGATACAACAAGAGCTTCTTATATAGCTGTTTCTTTAGCATTAGTTGCAATTTTCTTCTACTTAATCGTGATGTTCAAACGTTGGCAATTCTCATTATCAACTATCATCGCATTAGCGCATGACGTGATTATTGTATTAGGAGTTTTCTCTTTATTCAAAGGAATTTTACCTTTCAATATGGAGATCGACCAAGCGTTTATCGCGGCGATTTTGACGGTAATTGGTTATTCGATGAATGACTCGATTATTATCTTGGATCGTATTCGTGAGAATTTAACAGTTGAGAAAAACCACAACTTGTACGATATTATTAATATTTCTACATCAGAAACATTATCACGTACAATTAATACGTCTTTATCAACGTTCTTAATCGTATTAATCATTTTTGCATTTGGTGGAGAATCAATCAAAGGATTTATGTTTGCGAAATTAATCGGTATCGTAATTGGTACATTCTCGTCTATTTTCGTTGCATCTCCTTTATTGTACGACTTTACTAAAAAAGGTCAAATGAATAAATAAGATTCAAATTTTAAATAAATTTTAAGAAAGCCATCAAAGAAATTTGATGGCTTTTTTTCTTCTACTAAATTTAGATTTTATACATTTGTTTAGTGAATAGTTTAGTAATATACCCAGCGTTTTTAGACTTCCAGGAAGTCGTGATTATTATGGTGGTTGCTGTAGTGATTTTTGGACCAGATAAAATTCCAGAAATTGCTCGTGGTTTGGGAACTGCTGTGCGCAAATTAAAAGAAGCATCTGAAGATATCAAGCAAGAGATTATGAATCCTGTTCAGGATGTTGATCCTACAAAAGAGATTCAGAATACCATAAAAGAGTTAAATCCAATGAATGAAGTCAAAGATTCTTTTGCGAAAATTAATCCAATGGAAGATTTTCAGAAATCATTTGATGAAGTTCGTAATCCAGTAGATGAAATGCATCAAGCTATTCATCAAGACAATACAGTAAATGCAGCGTTGAAAGATGATGCACCAACTATGAAAGCTGTAGATCCTGTACAGGATTTGGAATTGGATGTGCAAGAAACAACAGAACCCGTTATAGAAAATGTGGTTGAGCCAATTGTGGAAGAACCTGCGGTTGTTGTAGAACCAAAATCTGTAGACGAAGCATTAGGTTTAGGCGGATCAGTAAGTAGGTAATGATACAAGATTATTTTGATTGGGACGTACAAATATTTTTGTATTTCAATAATTTAGGGAATGAAAAATGGGATTGGTTTTGGTTATTAGTAACCGATAAAAAAACATGGATTCCGTTGTATGTCATCTTTCTCATCTTACTTTATGTAAAACTTGGTTGGAAAAAAACCTTATTGGCTGGAGTTTGTATTGCACTGATGATAGCGTGTGCAGATCAATTTACAAATATCTTGAAAAATTATTTTCAACGTTTTCGTCCATGTTACACCGAGTCGATTCAAGGATTATTTCGCCCGATAGATTGCGAGGGTAGAGGTAGATACGGTTTTACTTCGGCGCATGCATCTAATCATATGGCGATTGCAATTTTTATTGGAATACTTTTGAGACGCTATTACAAATGGTTACTTTATATCTTAATTGTTTGGGCGTTAATGGTTGCTTACAGTAGAGTTTATGTCGGGGTACATTTCACAGGAGATATATTTTTCGGAACACTAATCGGAATATTTTTCTCGATTCTTTTCTTGAAATTGTATTATTTCTTAGAAAAAAAATATTTGAAGAAGAATTAGATTCATAATAAATAAATACAAAAAAAGTCTATAAC
>NZ_DDBA01000068.1:0-41745 GCF_002333005.1 Empedobacter sp. UBA2044 | reverse complement strand
GTTATAGACTTTTTTTGTATTGTCAAACTGAATTTATTTCAGTTTCTCATCCTATTTGATAAAATAAAATTTTATTTATAACGATCTATTATTTTAGAAATATTCTTAGTTTCTTCATTAAATGTTTTCCAATCACAAACAGAATTTAGATTAATAGAATAAGTGCTATTATGATTGGACATACTAATATTTATTTTCCCCACATAGTCTGTGCAAAATATTTCATTTTCATATGGAGTTGTAACTATTTTATAAATATTCTCTTCCAATGCTTTTTTATCGTTCTTAGAAATTTTGAATGATTTTGTTGTGTAATCATTGATATTCTTCCATGTTATAAATTCTATTGAATCAGAGTAATCATAAATTCTTATAGATAAATTTCTATCATCAATTGACATCGTATTATACATATATTTTTTATTTACTTCTTTTTCTAACTTCTTTTCGCAAGAAATACTGAAAATCAATAAACTAAAAATGAACAATAAATTATATTTCATAAATAGCGATAATTATGTAAAATAGAAATCAGACTATTCCAAATTCTCGTCCAACATCTTTGTTTTTTTCTTTGATTTTTTAGCTTTCTTTTTGGCTAAAAATGTATTTAAATCATCATCAATTTCTGTAGAATCTTCATCACCCAAAAGATAACCCCAAGGTTTTAATTCAGTCACATTATCAAAAACAATTTTCATCAACGCAAGTATTGGAATCGATAATAGCATGCCCATAATTCCCCACGTCATTTCTCCAATTACTAATCCAATAATCACAATCAAAGAATTAATTTTTACTTTAGAACCTACAATTTTTGGCATCACTACATTTCCATCAATTGCATGAATTGCAATAAATGCAATTAAAACAAAGAACAATTTTGAAGCTGACATTGTGGCAAATGTGATTATTAGCGTTATAATTAATGAAATAACAATTCCTACATAGGGAACAACATTTAGAACACCAGTTAAAATAGCTAAAACAAATTTGTATTTAAGTCCAAGGATAGAAAATGCAATAAAAGATAAAATTGATACGACTAACATTTGTAAAAATAAGCCAATCAAATATTGTTTGACCATTTTTTGAATAGATGTAATGACGTTATAAACCTGGTCGTGTGTATTTGAATTGAATGCGTAATATAAGAATTTTACTAAATGACGACGATAAATCAACAAGAAAACAATGTATAAAAAAGTGAACAAGACTGTAACAGCCATCGATGAAACAATAGAAATTACTTTTTCGATTACAATTGTACTCGTTTCGATAGTGGTTTTGACATTCTTTGTCAAATATTCCATTTGCGCATGCGAATTAATACCAAATGTATGATGAATCCAATCTTGTAAATTCATAAAAGCTTCTATGATTTGTTTCTGAAATGTAGGCCATTCATTTGCTATTTCCGCCATTTGTATAGCAATCAAATAGAAAATTCCTAAGATAAATGCAGCGAAAAGCAAGGTGGTAATGATACTCGAAATAGCACGCGGAATGAGTAAATATCTTTCAAAAAATGCACAAACAGGTGCTAATAATATTGAAATTAAGAAGCCTAATATTAATGGAACTAAAATTCCTTTACCTATTATTGAAATAAATGTTAAACAAATGATTGACAATAAAGTGCAAGTTAGTTTTAAATAAAAAGGCCATTTTCTTATGACTTCCATAATTATGAGTGTTTTATTTTGACAATTTTTTAGATAAGTTGTATAAATATAGTTTTATTTCTTAAGATTTTATTTGAATCTTACGTATATTTCAATAAAAAAACCACGTTATAAAAACGTGGTTTTCAGAATATAGTGAAAAATATTATTTTTTCTTTGCATTTTTGTTTTCGTCAACGATGGTCATTTCATCAATCAAACGTTGCGCATTAGCATACTTGTCAACTACCCACAAAATGTAACGAGAGTCCACCATAATATTACGACAAATCTCTGGATCATAATTTAAATCTGACATTGTTCCTTCCCAAACACGGTCAAAATTCAATCCGATTAATTCTCCTTTTGCATTCAATGCTGGAGAACCAGAATTACCACCAGTTGTATGGTTTGTTGCAATAAAGTTTACAGGCAATTTACCATTTTTATCCGCGTATTTTCCGTAATCTTTTTTGTCATATAAACTTAACATTTGTTTTGGTAAATCATACTCATAATCACCTGGAATATATTTTTCCATTACACCTTCCATGTGCGTTACAGGTTCGTAATAAACCGCATCGCGAGGTTGGTAACCATCAACTTTTCCGTAAGTTACACGTAAAGTTGAATTTGCATCTGGGAAGATTTTCTTGTCTGTAAATACATCCATTTGCGCTTTCATATATGTACGCATCAACTTGTTGATTTTATCTTGATTCGCTAAATATGTAGGCGTTACTTTCGTTTGATTTGCATCTAAAATTAAACGAATTTGAGCAATTAAAGCATCTTCTTTTAAGGCTTTGATAAACTCAGCATCATTTTCAGCCAAAGTTTTGATATTTCCTAAAACAGATTGACCATTAATTTTTTTCGTTCCGTTGATTACCGAATTTCCTAAAGCTGTTTTGATATTTGCAGCTGTTGTAGTTGGTAATAAATTTTGAGGAACAACTTTGAAATAATTATCTGCTAAATCAGAAGAAATTGTTTTATCCAATTCTGGATTATAATCCTTGTGCATAGACGCAACTGTATTCAACGCTTTAGCTTTTGTTTCTGCGTAATTTTTTTGTCCAACCGAATTCAAAATATTGTTCAATGTTAACGCCATTCTGAATGTTTCTGAATTTGAGAAAAATGTTTCAGAATACATTGTGTACGCTAAATTATAATCTTGATTTGCTTTATTAACTTGATTTAAATCTGAAATAATATTCGAATATTCACCTTTTAATTTAGGATTTTTTGCAATACGATTCATAAATTCTTGCTCGTATTGTTGACGTTTTTCTACAGCTTTCGAACGGTTTAATCCTAAAACTTCACCAATCCATTTTTTATGTGCATTCGAAATACGCGCTTGTTTAGATGCATAAGCGATACGAGTTGCATCGTCTTCACGCATTTTTTTATCGATATGAGATAACGCAATTGTACGCACATTGATACGCGCAGGATCAATTACATCTTTTATTTGCTGGATAGAAGAAGCTGGTAAATATTCGTCCGTCGTACCTGGGAAACCATATACAAACGTGAAATCATTCTCGTTAATTCCCGAAATATTAATAGGTAAGAAATGTTTTGGTTTGTACGGAACATTGTTTGGTGAATAATCTGCAGGTTTGTTGTTTTTATCTGCATAAATTCTAAACATCGAGAAATCTCCTGTATGACGTGGCCAAACCCAGTTGTCTGTATCATTTCCATATTTTCCAATTGCAGAAGGTGGCGCACCAACTAAACGAACATCTTTGTATGTTTCTGTCGTAAATTGGTAATATTTATTTCCTTTGTAAAAAGGTTTGATAAATACTGAACGGTAAGATTCTGTCTTAGTTTTTGCATTAAAATCTTCAATATTTTTCTTGATGATTTTGTTACGATCTTCCTCCGACATATTATCGTTAACGCCAGCTAAAATTGCAGTAGTTACATCTTTAATATCTACAATAAAAGTAGCTGTTAAACCTTCGTTTGGTAATTCGTCTTTCAACTCTTTTGCCCAAAAACCATCTGTTAAATAATCATTTTCTAAAGACGAATGTGCTTGGATTTCTCCATAACCACAGTGATGATTAGTTAATAATAAACCATTTGGAGAAATAACTTCGGATGTACAACCGCCACCAAAGTGAGCAACTGCATTGTTGATACTTTTATCTCCAGTACTGAAAATGTCTTTTGATGAGATTTTCAATCCCATGTCTTTCATTTCCTTTTCATTCAATTCTGTTGGAATCCACATTCCACCACCTTGTTGTGCAAAAACACTAAAGTTTGCA
Organism: Empedobacter sp. UBA2044; assembly: GCF_002333005.1. Classification (NCBI taxonomy): domain Bacteria; kingdom Pseudomonadati; phylum Bacteroidota; class Flavobacteriia; order Flavobacteriales; family Weeksellaceae; genus Empedobacter; species Empedobacter sp. UBA2044. Next base: position 37,790 of record NZ_DDBA01000068.1, on the reverse strand, counting down.
AACAAAGCCATTAAAATAGATCCTTTAACGAATAATTTCTTCATTTTTATTTGATTATTTTGTTTACCGATTTCTTAGAATTCCAAAGATAAAGATTTTTATTCAATCGTTAATGTATGCTCAAAACCATTATTATTAGTGAGGTTTTAAAGAATAATTTATTCATAAACTTCGATTTTATTAAGATCAATTGAACCAACAATATAGGTGATTAAAAGTGACTGAATGTTTTTATTTATTAAATTTTACCAATCATTTCTATTATTTCTAAAAAACTATTTTCTTTACTAAAACTTTTGATTTTTTCTATTACTTCAGGATAGTCTTTAAATAAAATATACAAATCCGCTTTCGCTTTTTCATATTTTTTGTCTTTCATTCTGATTAAATAAGGATAAGCAATAAGTTTATTGTTTAGATTATTTGCATCCTGAAAAATAAAGTTGAGATAATCTTCTCTAGTTCTACTAATTGGATTATACCCTGCTATAGTAATTAAGTAAATATTAAATTTTCCTTTAGAAACGACTTGCGCAAAAGATTCTTTAATTTTCGTAGTTTGTCCTATCAAAGCATAATTATCAGAGTAAACAACAAGATTTTTTAAAGAGACAAAACTCATTTTATCAATTGTAAAACCAATAATTTCATTCGGATTGTATTTTATCACTTTATCATCTTTCGTTTTTCTAAATTTTAAGTCACTATCATGACTTGGAGTCCATTTAAGCTCTCCATTTAATTCAGATAGATCATTTAATGTAACTTTTCCAGCAACAAAATCTTTGGCAAAAGAATATTCTTGAGCGTTTATAACAAGAGAACTAATCATTAGTGTGATTAATAGAATTGTTTTCATAAAAAATAAATTATTTATGAATTCGAAATTACTTTAAACAATTTATATATGCAATTTTGTTAGATGAAACGATTTAAAGAATAGCTAAGCTAAAATTAATTATTAACTGATTCTTTCGTAAATTTGACATTCGAAACACATTGTGAAATGAAACAAATTGTCGAATTCCAAGATTTAGGAATTAACAGAGATTACCAAGAAATTTGGGATTATCAAGAAAGTCTTTTAGCAGAAAATATAGCCGTAAAACAATATAACAGAGCGCAAGAAAAGGAGGGAAGTTCAGATTTTAAAAACACTAAAAATCATTTACTTTTTATAGAACATCCGCATGTTTACACGCTTGGGAAAAGTGGACATTTAGAAAATATGTTAGCTTCGAGTGATAAATTAAATGAAATAAATGCAACTTTTGTGAAAACGAATCGTGGTGGAGATATTACCTATCATGGACCGCAACAATTAGTTGGTTATCCTATTATGGATTTGGATAATTTCAAGCCAGATATTCATTTGTATATGCGCAATTTGGAGGAAGTTATTATCAAAACTATTGCCGAATATGGACTAAAAGGTGAGCGTTCGCAAGGAGAAACTGGCGTTTGGTTGGATGTTGGTCGACCTTTTGCTCGAAAAATTTGTGCAATGGGTGTTAAGGCTTCGCGTTGGGTAACAATGCATGGTTTTGCACTAAATGTGAATACAGATTTGCGTTATTTTGAATACATCGTTCCATGTGGAATTCAAGATAAAGCTGTTGCTTCATTGGAAAGAGAACTTGGACATCAGGTAGATATGAACGAAGTGAAAGCGTTTACAAAAAAACATTTTGCAGAAGTTTTTGATGTAGAATTTAAATAAGATAATTCAAAAATATAATCTATTTTTAAAGACCGTTTTTTTTACGGTCTTTTTTATTGCACAATGAGAAGCTTATTTATTCTATTTTTACTTGTTTCCACTTATAGCAAATCTCAATCGTTTGCGCCAATTATTTCGAATTATTCTAAAAGCGAATATTTGGGCGAATCGCCTATTTGGGATATTACAGAAAATAACAAGCAAGGAAAAGTATATTTTGCGAACAATAGAAATATCTTAGAATATGACGGTAATTTTTGGGAAAAATATTCGCCAAATAGCTTAACAATTATACGTTCTGTTTTTACAATGAATAATGTATTGTATTCAGGTGCATTAAATAATTTTGGATATTGGAAAACGATTGAAGGAAAGAAAGTTTACATTTCAATTTCAGATAAATTCAAAAGTTTTGAAGGATTAGAACAAGAAGAAATCTGGAAAATATTTTATCATAATCGTTCTATTTATTTTCAATCGTTCAATTATCTTTTTCAATTTGATGGTAAAACAGTTAAACGATACAAATTACCTGCGCTTTCTTCTTACGTTTATCTGGTGAAAGGTAAAATGTTAGTAGCGACTATTTCTAAAGGTATTTTCGAATTTAATAATGGACATTTTGAGCCGTTATTTGAAATTGAAAAAGGTAAATCAATTGTAATTCATGGAATAGAAAAATATGATAATGATTATTTAGTTGGTACATTAACAGAAGGAATTTTCAAGTACAACAAAACAGCTGGTTTACAAGAGTTCAATGTGGAATTCAATAAAATGCTAAAGAATTATTTAGTGTTAAAAATGATTCGATTAGAAGATAAATTAATCATTGGAACATCAAATAATGGGATTTATGTATATGATTTAAAAACTAATTCTTACAAAAATTACAATCAAAACTCTGGGTTAATCAGTAATACAATCCAAAATATAAGAATAGATTCTAAAGGAAATGCTTGGCTTGGAACGGACAAAGGTATTTCGAAAATAGAATTGAAAAACAAAACTCAACTTTTATATGATTACAATGGTCATTTAGGAAATGTTTTTTCGTTCGACTTTTATAAGGATAATATTTTGCTGGGAACAAATCATGGATTTTATAATTATTCAAATACTTCAAACCAAACAAATTCAGTTCTCGAAAAAGGTTTAATTTGGAATATAACAAATATTGATAATACAATTTATGTTTCGGATAGTTGGGGAACTTACATTTATTCAGGACTATTGAATAAGATTTCTTCTACAAATGGAGGTTTTAAATTGATCAAAAATGGAAATAAATTATATCAATCATCTTTTACGGGAATCAATGAATATATACAAGGTTCTCATAAAGAATCTACTAAAGTTTCTAGTTTAACTATTCCTATTATTGATTTTGTTATTGTCGAAAATAAAATTTTAGGAACTGGAAAAAATGGTGGTTTATATTTATTTGATCTTAAAAATAGAACAGGTAAGGAGATATTTTACCAACATAAAAAATTAGTTAATCCGCAAACTATTCTCGAAGATAACAAGGTTTTTGTACTGATTGACGATCAACATTTAGTCCGTTATGATATAAATAAAAATTTATTTTCTGATGAGAATTTAGATTCAAAATTAAAGAATATTAATCGAATTCGTTATTTAAAGGAGAATCGTTATTTAGTTGAAGCGGATAATATTCTGTATTATTCTAAAGTGGAACAGAATAAATTGATTCATTATTTAATTCCAAAAAAATTGTATGATGGAAAATTGGTTGATGACGATTTAACGGCTAAAATCAACGATCAGTTTTTATATATTAACCTCGAAAACGGATTATTGAAATATGATTTAAAATCTATACGTCGTGAATTACCAAAGATTAAAATTAAAGCAAAAATCAATCAAACGGTTTTGAATAATGAACCTAATATAGAGTATTCAAATAATTATATAGATTTTTATGTTTCAATTTTGAATGATGATTTTGCGAATTATCAATTATATTATCAATTAAATAACTCTAAAATTCAACCACTTAATCAGCCAATAATTAATTATAAACAATTAGAAAGTGGTTCATATCAATTGTCAATTTATGCTTTAAAAGATGGAAATTTTGTTGAGTTGAATCATTTTGATTTTCGGGTTAAAAAGATTTGGTATTTATCAAATTTGATGATATTATTTTATATTTTATTAATTGTTGGATCGATTTTGGCTATTTATAAGTATAACAGAATGAAGTTGAAACAAAGTTTCAGAATTAAACAAAAGCAATTTGAATATGAATTGAATTTGATGGAAATGAAACATCAACAAGAGTTGAAAGAATTGAATCATCATAAAGAAAAACAACATTTAGAAACTTCTTTACAAACAAAATCTACAGAATTGGCAGGACAAGCTTTGAAATTAGCTAATCAACGTGCTATGATCCTAGAAATTAATCAATTGTTTTCTCAATTGGAAATGAATGAAATCAATAAAAAGTTAAAAAAGAAATTTGAGAAAACGTTTTCGGAATATAGTTACAACAGAAATGAATGGCAAAATTTCGAATTAAATATTCAGGAAATTCACCAAGATTTTATTAAGAGATTAGCTGACAAGTATTCTAATTTAACTGCGAAAGACTTAAAACTGTGTGTATTCCTTCGAATGAATTTATCAACCAAAGAGATTGCTCCTTTAATGCACCTTAATTATCGATCAGTAGAACTACAACGATATAGATTACGCAAAAAAATGCAAATTCCTTCTGAAATAAACCTAAATAAGTATATGATTAATTTTTAAATATCGGAAAATAAATTACATCATAACTACATCATGTTGTAAATGTAATGATTTATAATTATTTGGTATTTAGTATTATATATTTTATTTTTTTAGAAAATTATTCTAACTAAAATTATTACTTGTTAATCAAGTGTTAAAACATTCTATTTTTGAAATAACCATTTATTGAAATAGAATGAAAAAATATTTTCTTCCATTATTTATTCTCGGGTCTTTCTGTGTAAATGCCCAAGTTACTAACGATTCTATACAGATAGGAGATCCTTTTGAAAGTGATTCTATTATACTAGATCAAGCCGTTGTGGTTGGATATGGTACTGTTAAGAAATCAGATCTTACATCAGCTGTTTCATCAGCTAATGCTAAAGACATTACGCAAATTGCAAGTACAACTGCCATGCAGTCTTTGCAGGGTAAATTAGCTGGTGTTAATATTATTAATACGGATACTCCAGGAGGTACACCAACTGTTTTGGTTCGTGGAATGGGTACAGCTTTGGGAGGTAAAGCTCCTTTGTATGTTGTGGATGGGTTAATTGTTCCAAATATTAATAATATTAATCCAAATGACATTGAAAAAATTGATGTTTTAAAAGATGCAGGATCTTCAGCTATTTATGGAGTTCGTGGTGCAAACGGTGTTGTTGTTGTAACAACTAAACGTGGTAAAACAGGAAAGATAAGAGTTAACTATGATTCATATATTGGAGTAAGAAATACTATGAATATGGTAGATATGGCTGATGCTAATCAGTACATAACTTATTTTAACGAGCAAAGAAAAGCAACAGGAGGTTCTTTGATTTCTACAAATCAACAATATAACACGAATTGGTTTGATGAAATGTTAACCACAGGACAGTTAGTTAGTAATAATGTTTCGTTGGCTGGTGCTGGAGAAAATATTAATTACATGTTCAGTATTAATAATTTCGAAGAGAAAGGAATTTTAGAAGGAAATAACTTCAAAAGAACAACTGTTCGTAGTAACAACGATTACAAATTGTTTGATGGAGTTTTAAAGATTAAACAAAACGTTAGCGCTACATTTTCTAGAGAAGTTCCTAAACCATATGGAGCATTTGATACAGCTTACCGTCAGTCACCATTAGTTCCTGTAAAATATGATAACGGAAGATGGGGTTTACCTATTTTTAATACAACTACAGGAGAAGTAACATACGTTGCAAAACCAGGAGAGGTGACAAGTAATTTGAACTCTCATGGTAATCCAATGTCTACTTTATTCTATGATAATCAAAAAGCTAATTCTACTACGCTTCAAGGAAATATTGAAGCTGAACTAAAATTAGCAAAAGGTTTAACTGTAACTTCTCGTGCTGGAGGAACAAAATATTGGTACAAATACAGAGAATTTAATCCAATTAAAGAAAGATGGATTGCAGGTAATCCAATTAGAACTGCTGCTGAATTTGAAGATTTAAAAGCGAAAAATCCAGCAAGTTCAACTTATATGAATAACTCTCTAAATCTAAATAATGTAGAAACATTTAGATGGTCATGGGAAAATTTTGTAACATTTGATCGCAAATTTGGAGATCATTCGTTCAATGTTGTTGCGGGAGTTTCTGCTGAAAAAATGGGTATTGGTCAATATTCAGATATCACAGTATATGATGTTCCTGATAAAGAACAATATTGGTCAGCTCATCATGCTTCTGGACAATACAAGGCTGCAATGGATCAAAATAATTACACTCCAATTGCTTATGCTTCTTATTTTGCGCGTTTACAATATAATTACGCAAATAAATACTACGTTTCTGGAATTATTCGTAGAGATGGCTCAAGTCAATTTAAACAAAACGAAAAATATTGGGGAACTTTCCCATCAGTTTCTGCTGCTTGGAATATTTCTAACGAAGAGTTCTTAAAAGATAGTAATGTAATTTCTTTCTTAAAACTTCGCGGAGGTTGGGGACGCTTAGGTAATGCAGATGTGCCATACAATTATACAACAATTTCTACTTCAACAGGTAGTGATAATGCGAATTATGTTTTTGGACCAGGTCAAGATTTAATTTATGGAGCTTATATCGGATCTCCAGCTTATGATATTTCATGGGAAATTGTAGATGAATGGAGTGCTGGTCTAGATTTCGAGTTATTGAAAGGTAAATTATCAGGAAGTTTAGATTACTACAACAAGACCACGAAAAATGCCATCTTAAATATTAAACAAATAGGATCGTCTCCTTATGAAAAAGATTTTTATGACCATGCTGCAAAAGTAGTAAATCAAGGTTTTGAAATTGCTTTGAATTATCGTAATGAAACAGCTGGAGGATTTAGATATTCGATAGGTGGTAACTTTAACTACAATGAAAATGAAGTGAAGTCTGTGAAAGAAGGATATTCTGGAATGACAGGAGGTTCTTTAGGAAATGGACAAATTGCAAAACGTTTAGAAGCTGGTCAACCACTTGGTTCTTTCTGGTTATATGAAGTAGAAGGTGTTTGGCAAACACAAGATGAAATAAATAGCAATGCTCATTTATCAAGTGCTCGTCCAGGACATTTACGCTACAAAGACCAAAATGGAGATGGAGTTATTGATGATCGTGATAAAAAATTCATGGGATCATATATTCCAAAATATAACTACGGAATCAATGTTAGTTTAGAATATAAAAATTTCGATTTAACGATTAGCGGTTACGGAGCTGGAGGTAACAAGATTTACAATGGTATCAAAAATACACGTTTAGGAGGGGAAAATATAACAGTTGATATGTTTAACGATCGTTGGACAGGAGCTGGTAGTACAAATTCTCATCCAGGAGCGGAGCGTGATCAAGTTGCTTCTTCTTACTATTTAGAAAAAGGTAATTATTTCAAATTAAGTAACATGACAATAGGATATAATTTTAGAGATAAAATTGATTTTATCAGAAACCTAAGATTATATGTTAGTGCACAAAATGTATTCATGATTACGAAGTATTCAGGATTTACACCGGAATTAACTTTAGATAATGTAAAAGGAAAACGTTATGATGGAAGTCCTTATGGAACGACAGGTATGGATTTCTCTGCATATCCAAATGTTAGAACATTTTTAGTTGGATTAAACGTAGAATTCTAATCTAGAAAATTTTAAAAAAATGAAAAAAAATATATTTAAAATAGTAACATTAGCTTCTATTCTTTCAATCGGAACATTAAGTTCATGTACAAGTGATTTTTTGAATGTAGATTCTCAAGAAAATATAGCTATTGATGATCAAGCTTCTCAATCTCCAGAAAAATATGTGAATGGTATTTACGGAATGTTTACAGATTGGGATTATGCATTCTCTTGGTTAGGAGTTACTGAAATGATTTCTGATAATGCAGATAAAGGAAGTTCCTCTACAGATAATGGTGGAGATAAAAGAGATTTAGACGAATTATTACATAGTTCTACAACTGGTTCTATCGAAGCTATGTGGAAACGTTTTTATAAAACAATTGGTAGAGCGTCATATTCTATAAAATATACGACAGAATCATCAATCACAGATGCAGAAAAAAATAGATTAATTGGGGAAGCAAAATTTTTGAGAGCTGTTTCTTATTTCTATTTGGTTCGTATGTTTGGAGATACTGTGATACAGGAGTTAGATGTTCCGGCGTCTTATTCAGTACGTAAACCAAAAGCAGAAGTTTATGCATACATTGAAGCAGATTTATTAGATGCAATATCAAAACTTCCTACTAAAAATGAATATGCTGCAAAAGATTTAGGACGTGCAACAAAAGGAGCTGCTCAAGCTTTATTGGCAAAGGTATATTTATACCAAGGAAAAAATCAACAAGCGTACGATATGGCTACAACCGTTGTTAATTCTGGTATTTATGATTTAGAAAGTGATTACGCAACAACTTGGAGAAAAGAAACTGAGAATGGTAAAGAGTCTTTATTTGAAATCCAAGCTCGTGGAGATGCTGTTGCGCATGGCGTTCAACAATATTCAGAAACTCAAGGAGCTCGTGGTACTGGAGGTTGGGGATGGGGATTCAATGTTCCTTCTCAAAATTTATTAGATGCTTTTAATGCTGAAGGAGATGCTATTCGTCGTGATGCAACAATCATTTTTAGAGGTGAAACTTTATATGACGGTCGTTTAGTTCCAACTTCTGTAGAAAACCCGATGTATAACGAAAAAGCGTATTCAAGTGCGAATCTTGGTTCTGCGGATGGAGACAAAAACATTCGTGTAATTCGTTTTTCTGAAGTTTTATTAATTCAAGCTGAAGCAGCAAATGAAATTGGGCAAGATGCTTTAACACCTCTTAATCGTGTTAGAACACGTGTAAAATTAGCTCCAATAGCAAGTATGTCTAAAGATCAATTACGATTAAAAATTTGGAATGAAAGACGTTTGGAGTTAGCATTTGAGCATGATCGTTGGTTTGATTTAGTTCGTACTGGTCAAGCAAAAGAGATGATGGCGAAAAATGGTAAAACTTTCGTTACTGGAAAACATGAATTGTTCCCAATTCCAAATGGACAAATTATTCAAACTCCAACAATGACTCAAAACCCAGGTTGGTAATGATTAAATTAAATAAAACAATAGTTACTTGCGCTTTTTTATGTGGCGCAAGTGCTTTTGCTCAAACAAAACAAGAAAATAAGCTGTTAGATAAAGTTCAAAAACAGACGATTCAATATTTTTGGGATTACGCTGAACCTCATTCAAAATTAGCTCGTGAACGTTTTCATCCTGATGGTTTTTATCCAGAAAATGATTCAAATATCATTACAACAGGAGGAACAGGATTTGGATTAATGAGTTTAATTGTTGGTATTGATCGCGAATTTATTCCAAGAAAAGAAGCAACTGAACGAATTTTAACAGGATTGAAATTTTTACAAAATGCAAATCGTTTTCATGGAGCTTGGCCACATTGGTTAAATGGCGAAACAGGAAAAGTAAAAGCTTTTAGTACATACGATAACGGAGGTGATTTGGTAGAAACTGCATTTCTTGCTCAGGGTTTAATTTGTTTGAAAGAGTATTTCAAAGATTCTAAAAATGAGAAAGAAATAGAGATTTCGCAATTAGCTGATCAACTTTGGAAAGAAATCGATTTCAATTTTTATACACGAGGAGAAAATGTGTTGTACTGGCATTGGTCTCCAAATTACGAATGGAAAATCAATTTTCCTTTAAAAGGATTTGATGAAACCATGATTACGTATGTTATTGCTGCGGCTTCTCCAAAACATTCTATCAATTCAGAAGTTTATTACAATGGTTGGACGAGAAATGGTGATATAAAATCAAATGATTCTGCATACGGAGTTCCATTGATTGTAAAGCATAACGGAGCTAATAAAAATGTTGGACCTTTATTTTGGGCACAATATTCATTTATTGGACTTAATCCGAACAATTTAATAGATGGAATTGGTATTGATTATGGAAAAGTAGTGAAAAATCAAGCAAAGATTCATTACATCTACAATCAACAAAAAACGGAAAGTTTCAAGAAGTACAAAAAAAATATGTGGGGATTAACGGCAAGTTATACCTTCAATCGAGATGGAACAGAAGGTTATACAGCACACTCTCCATTAAATGACAATAATGTAATTACGCCTACAGCTGCGTTATCGTCTTTCCCATATGCACCGAAAGAATCTATGGATTTCTTGAAGTTTATTTACGAAAAACAAAACAAAAGCTTGATTGGAGTAGCAGGTCCGTATGATGCGGTTGATGTAAAAAATGATCGAGTGATTACGAAATATTTGGCGATAGATCAAGGAACAATTACACCAATGATAGAGAATTATCGCTCTGGATTATTGTGGAAATTGTTTATGCAAAATGAAGATGTACAAAGAGGTTTAGACAAATTGAAATTCAAAACAACAGCCTCGAATTAAAATCAAAAAAATGAAAAAACTAATTTATTCAATTGCTTTCTTAGGATTAGCATTCAATACTTATGCGCAAAAAATAAAGTTTGATAAATCGAAATCGAAATCAGAGTTTATTGATTATGTGATGAGTCAAATGACGATTGATGACAAAGTGGGTCAGATGGTACAATATACCTATGATGGAGGTGATGTTACAGGCTCTGCAATTGATAAAAATTATATAAAATACACGAAACAAGGTATGATGGGGTCTGTATTTAACGCTACGACAACAGATATTACCAAAAAATTACAAAAAATTGCTGTTGAAGAAACACGTCTTGGAATTCCATTAATTTTTGGATACGATGTAATTCATGGTTATGAAACTATTTTTCCAATTCCACTTGGTGAAGCTTCTTCTTGGGATTTAAAAGCAATTGAAAAATCGGCTCGAATTGCTGCTGAAGAAACAGCTGCTGGCGGAGTTCATTGGACTTTTGCTCCGATGGTTGATATCGGTTTTGATCCTCGTTGGGGACGTGTTTCTGAAGGTGCAGGTGAAGATACTTTCTTAGGAAGTAAAATTGCAATAGCGCGTGTTAATGGTTTTCAAGGTAAAAGTTTATATGATTTAAATACCGTTTTAGCGTGTACAAAACACTTTGCAGGATATGCTTTAGCGCAGGCTGGTCGCGATTATGGTTCGGTAGAAATTTCTGATCGTTTCTTAAGAGATTATATTTTGCCGCCTTTCAAAGCGACTGTTGATGCAGGTGCTGGATCTTTCATGACGTCTTTCAACGAAATTGGAGGAGTTCCTTCTACAGCAAGTAAATATTTGTACGATCAAATTTTGCGTAAAGAGTGGAATTATAAAGGGTTTGTTGTAACAGATTATACGGCGATTCAGGAATTAGTTCCTCATGGAATTGCAAAAGATTTGGAAGAAGCAACTCTAAAATCGGTTGAAGCAGGAATTGAAATGGATATGATGAGTGGTGCTTTTCTTAATCATTTATCAAAATTGGTAAAAGAAGGAAAAGTAAAGCAAGATGTGATTGATACTGCGGTTCATAGAATTTTGGAAGCAAAATATGACTTAGGACTTTTTGAAGATCCATATCGTTATTCAAATGCAAAACGAGAGAAAGAAACGGTAATGAAACAAGAGTTTTTAAATGAAGCTCGTGATGTTGCGCGTAAATCAATGGTTTTATTAAAGAATGAGAAACAAATTTTACCATTAAAAGAATCTCAAAAAGTTGCGGTAATTGGACCTTTAGTTAAAGATGAAAAAAACATCATCGGAAACTGGGCTGCACGTGGAGATCGATACGGAAAAGCGTGGTCTGTTTGGGAAGGTTTGAACGATGTTTTAGGTAAAAATGCAAAAATTACTTACGCACAAGGAACAGAACTTAATTCGTCTAAAACTGATGGTTTTCAAGAAGCAATTAATTTAGCGAAAAACTCGGATGTAATTGTTGCGGTTATGGGAGAAAACGAGAATCAAACAGGTGAAGCTGCTTCTCAAACAAATATAGATTTACCAGGAAATCAGAAAGAATTATTAAAAGAATTAAAGAAACTTGGTAAGCCAATTGTTTTAGTTTTAATGGCTGGTCGTCCAATGACAATTTCGTGGGAAAATGATAATATGGATGCAATTTTATACGCATGGTATCCAGGAACAATGGGAGGTTTAGCGATTACAGATGTGTTGTATGGAAAATACAATCCTTCGGCCAAAACACCGATGACATTTCCTCGTTCTGTAGGTCAAATTCCAATTCATTACAATCAAAAAAATACAGGTAGACCTTATTTAGGAGAAAGTGATGCAGAGCAAAAATATAAATCTCGTTATACAGATTCTCCGAATTCGCCTTTATATCCATTTGGTTATGGTTTAAGTTATACAACGTTTGATTATAGTAACTTAAAAGTGAATAAATCAACGATGAAGAATGGAAAAGATGAAATAAAAGTCACTGTAAATGTTAAAAATACAGGAAACTACGATGGAGAAGAAGTAGTACAATTATATGTTCGCGATTTAGTAGGAAGTGTGACGCGTCCAGTTCGAGAATTGAAAGGTTTTGATAAAGTGATGATTAAGAAAGGAGAAACAAAAACAATTACGTTTACATTAACTCCAGAAGATTTAAAATTCCACGATATCAATATGAATTATGTTGCTGAAGCTGGAGATTTCGACATTTTTGTTGGAGGAAATTCAGACGCAACGCTTAAAACAAGTTTTACTTTAGTTGATTAAATTCCTCATTTATAGTTTTAGTTAGAAATTTAATTTATTTCTCATCCAAGTAAGTATTGTTGTGCTTACTTGGAATTTTTTAACATCACACACATGAAAAAATATATTAGTTTAAGTTTAGTTTTAATCATGACAATGATAGGTTTTGCACAACAAAATTTATCAATTATGTCTTACAATATTAGATTAGCGTCTGTTGATGATGGCGCAAATCACTGGAATATTCGCAAACAAAAATTGGTTGATTTAATCAAGTATTATGATGCTGATTTTGTTGGTGTACAAGAAGCGCAAGTTCCTCAGTTAGATTTTATCAAACAAAATAATTCGAGTTTAGATTTTATTGGATCTCCTCGAAATGATGATAAAAATGCTGAATATTCTGCTATTTTCTACAAAAAAGATCAATATAAAGTTTTAGAACAACATACTTTTTGGTTATCAGAAACGCCAGAAAAAATGTCGAAAGGTTGGGATGCTTCTTATTATAGAATTATCACTTACGGATTATTTCAAGATAAAAAAACGAAAATACATTTTGGATAATCAATACACATTTTGATAATGATGGAAAAATTGCGCGTCAAAAATCGTTAGAAATGATTGATAATTTAATTCAAAAGTTAACTGAAAAGAAAAACGTTCCAGCATTTTTTATGGGAGATTTTAATATGAATCAAAACGATGAATCTGTTAAATATATTCAAAACAAATATTTAGATACTCGTCTAAATGCGCAAATGGTTTATGGACCAGATTTTACATGGGAAGATTTTAAATTCAATGTAAAAGGAACAGAAATTTTAGATTACATTTTTTACAAAAAGAATTCAAAAGTAACGTGTAAAAGTTTCAATACGATTGATGATTTCTACGATTTCAAATATCCATCAGATCATTTACCAATTTTAGCCAAATTTTTAATTCAATAATAATTATGACAAAATCACATTTGAAATATCCTCTTATTGCAGCTTTATTGTTAAATTATTTTGCCGTAAATGCGCAAGATTTTAAACTTTCGAACAAGAAAATCGAAATATATACAACTGCTAAAAATACGAATCAACGTATCGCAAAATGGACAGATAAGTTAGCTGTAAAAAAGTTTCCACAACCAAAAGAAACAGATATTGCAATTTTTATTGATCCAAAACGTAAATTCCAAAAATTTGAAGGAATTGGAGGAGCTATCACAGATGCTTCAGCAGAAGTTTTAGCAAAATTGCCAAAGAAAGCGCAACAAGAAATTATCAAAGCTTATTATAGCGAAAAAGAAGGAATTGGTTATTCGTTGATTAGAACAACAATAAATTCGAGTGATTTTTCGAGCGATAGTTACACGTATGTAAAAGATAATGATAATGAGTTAAAAACTTTTGACATTGCACATGATTTGAATTATAAAATTCCGATGATTAAAATGGCAAAAGCAGAAATGAAAGATGCTTATCGTTTATATGCAAGTCCTTGGAGTCCGCCAGCTTGGATGAAAACGAATAACAGTATGTTAAAAGGAGGTTCTTTGAAACCTGAATATTACCAAACTTGGGCTAACTATTTTGTGAAATTTATCGAGAATTATGAGAAAATTGGTTTACCAATTTGGGGAGTTTCTATTCAGAACGAACCAATGGCAACGCAAACATGGGAATCGTGTATTTATACAGCTGAAGAAGAACGTGATTTCTTGAAAAATAATTTAGGTCCGACTTTTCACCAAAAAGGATTAAAAGACAAAAAAATTATTGTGTGGGATCATAACCGTGATTTAATTTACCAGCGTGCTTCAACTATTTTGAATGATCCTGAAGCTGCTAAATATGTTTGGGGAGTTGGTTTTCACTGGTACGAAACATGGAACGGAAGCGTGAATTTATTCAATAATGTAGCGTTAACTCACGAAGCTTTCCCGAATGTTAATCTAATTTTTACAGAAGGTTGTAAAGAACAATTTGATTACAATCAAATGGGAAATTGGGCATTGGGTGAAAAATATGGTTACAATATGATCAACGATTTTAACTCCGGAACAGTTGCTTGGACAGATTGGAATGTTTTGTTGGATGAAAAAGGAGGACCAAATCACGTAGGAAATTTCTGTTTTGCACCAATTCATGGTGATACTAGAAATGGACAAGTTACGTATACAAATTCGTTTTACTACATTGGTCAATTCTCAAAATTTATTCGTCCAGGTGCGCAAAGAATTGCAGCATCGTCTAATCGTTCAGATTTAATGACGACTTCTTTTATAAACAAAGACGGAAAAGTTGTGGTGGTTGTGATGAATCAAACAGATAAACCTTATCAATATAATTTATGGATAGAAGGAGAAGCTGTTGAGGTGAATTCGCAAGAACATTCGATTAGCACAATCATTATTTCGTAAAAAAATAGAATAATTAAAGGGAAAATTATTTATAGTAAATTGCTTGACAAATTGACAACGTAAGAAGTTAAAGTCAAGCAATTTTTATTTAAAATAGAAGAAAATGAAATATTTAGTTGCCTTATTTTTAATGATAAGTTATACATATGCGCAGAAAACGATAGTATATGATAAAAAAAATAATTTAGCGTTTGATATTTATTATCCGAAAAACTATAAAGAGAATCAAACCTATAATGTATTTGCTTGGGTACACGGAGGCGGATTTTCAGGAGGAACAAGAGCGGATAAAGAAGAAATTGAACGAATGAAAGATGCTCAAGAAAGAGGTTTCGTAGCTGTTTCTATCTCGTATAGATTATTGGCAAATTCTTCGGCTGGTTTTGGGTGTGATTTGCCAAAACAAGAAAAGTTGATGATTTTTAAAGAAGCCTCTTTTGATGTTTTAACTGCGCTAAATTTTATTCAAAATAATTCAAAAGAACTTAAATTCTCGATTAATAAATTAATTTTAGGAGGAAGTAGTGCAGGAGCGGAGACTATTCTAAATGCTTATTATTTGAGAGATTTATGGTACGGAAATCAATTCAATCAAGTTAAAATTGATGGATTAGTAAGTTATGCAGGAGCGATTGTAGACAATCGTTATGTTACAAAATCGAGTGTTTTGCCAACAGTTTATGTACATGGTTTAAGCGATGATGTTGTACCAGCTTACAATGCGCCACACAGAAGTTGTTTGGATAATCAACAAGGGTTTTTTCCTTTAAATGGTTCTGCTACTTTAGAAGATTTGAATAGAAAATATAGTCAGGCATCTTTTGCTATTTTCTCTAATTCAGGAAAACATGAATGGTCTGGATTAAGAAAGCAATATTTAGACGAAGTTTTCAATTTTATTAATCAATCAATAATTGGAAATAAAAAAGTAAATAATCGAATAATTGTTGACTAATAAAAATATAAGTACATGATAAATTATTTAATGATTATAAATATAAAACAAACAAAGAGCAAAATTTCTTCTGCTCTTTGTTAAATAACCTAACCAACTTTATACTATGAAAAATCTGTATAATCTTTAAACTCCTTTGTTACGAATCACAAATAAGAATTGTAAATTTAGAAATACAATTATTGTTTTAAATTGATGTAGATCAAGAAATAATAATTAAACAAAATGTAGAATCTGATTCAGTTTTAGCTAATGGAACAATGACAATCACTCGAAAATCTGATAAAAAAAACTACAGTGATAAATTTTGAAGGAGGAACAGCTTGTTAATTCTTAAATAAAAAGACAAAGCAATTTGCTTTGTCTTTTATAGTTAGTTTTTGAGGATAAAATTAGAAATGACTTCTACTAATTCTATATTTATTGGAAGTTCTGGGTTGTTGTAAGAAGATAAATCATCTTTTGAAGTAACATTTTTTAAAACGTGATTCATCCCTTTGATAATAACAGCAGATTTAGGAGATAGGTTTTTAGCGTTCTCCGTATCAACTTGAATATCCATATCACCTTGAATCACTAAAAAAGGAATAGTTAATTTATTGATTTCATTTACAGGATTATATTTAATCCAAGAAATTAAATAAGGTTGTACACTTTTACGAAATAATGAAGATAAATTAGGATTAATATTATTTACAGTATTTCCATTTTTCAAAGAATCTATAATAGCATACGATTCGGTTTTTAATTGTTCAGGAAGTAGATTTAATTGTTTTTTAAGTATTTGGTCAATAGATTCTCCTGCACCAGAAATCGAGATGAATTTGTCGACATTTTTTGAAGATGCAAGCATTCCAATTAATGAACCTTCGCTGTGTCCAGCTATTGAAATAGAACCAAATCTTTTATCTTTTTTTATGAAAGTTATCCAATTCCTTGCGTCCTCAACGTAATCATCAAATGTAAGTTTAGACTCGTCCAAATTAGCAATAGAACTTTCTCCGATTCCTCTTTTGTCATAGCGAATAGATGCAATTCCTTTTTCAGCTAAACTATGAGCTAAATATTTCAAAGAGTTATTAATCATCATATTATTGTTTCCATTTCTATCTGTTGGTCCAGAACCAGAAATTAATAAAACAATTGGTATTTTAGATTTTGCATTTTGAGGTAAACATAATGTTCCAAATAATTTAACTTGATTTTCGTTAAGTTGAATATCTGATTCTGTGAAATCATTTTTTGATTGACCAAAAACTGTAGAACAAATAAGTATAAAGAAAAATAAAACTTTTTTCATATTTTTTGTGGTATTAATAATGATAATATTGTGGTTAAAACAATGATAAATAACAAGGTAGCAATGAAAGCAAAAACTTGTTTTGTATTTTTCATGTTTGTAACAGTTTTGAAACCTATGTATAAAAAATAGAGCATTATACACAAGAAAAATATCGCGATAAAAGCTACAATTACAAGTACAATCATTGTTGGAGCTTCGTGCAAAACTTCGAGATTATTTGTTGTAACTCCTTTCAAAACCTTGTCCATACTTTTGTTGACAATTGGAATAAAATCCGTTATGAATACAATGTAATAAGCGATTCTTGAGATTAAAACAACGTTTACAATGTCTATAATTCGTGTTCTGTTATTGATGATTTTTCCTAAAATGTAAAATATGAGGATTGCAATTACTAAATTTCTCGTATTTTGATACAACAAATCGAGATAAGAATAAGAAATTCCATTTTTCTTAATGCTTAAAAAATCAGGGAAAAAAGATTCAGTAATATTGGCGATATAAGTGAAAAGGAAATGCGAAAATAGTCCAATAATGAACAGTATTTTTTCATCGAAATATGCAAATGGATTAAGGAGTTTCTTTATCATTTTTTAGTGTATTTATTGTGTTAACAAATTCATCTGGCTGATCGCAGCTCACCAAATATTTTACATTTTCTAATTCAATAGCAACAAGTTTTGTACGATTTTTTATATTGCATCGATAATTGTCCATAGATCTTCCTATCAAACCATAAATGCCTCGTGCACCTATAATCATCAAATTATTTTGAGATTTTCTTGTAATAATTTTCACTTCATTTATCGGAATAATACTCGTTTTGACTTTTGAAATAAGATAAATATTATTCAAATCAACTTTAATTTTATTTAAAGAGATTAAAAAATAATACGCAAACAACGGATAAATAATGATTGCATAAATCACCGCAACATATACTTCTGTTTCTTTAAACAATATTCCTCCAATTAAGATTAATAATACAATTAAAATAGCAGTTGTAACCTTAAAAAATAGCGACATCGATACTGAAAATTCTTTATTCATCGGACATTGTTTTTATTTTATTAATCAAATCATCTACTTTATTTCGCATGGTTGGATAGCTGACTTCAAATTCTTTTGCCATGTCTTTTAAACTTCCTGAGTTGACAAAGAATTGCATAATAAATGCTTGTTCTTCATTTGTAAGTTTCAGAAATAAAGGAAGTTCATAGTTTCCTACAACTTGTGTTTCGCAATGGTTGCAAATTAATTTTTCGACCGCTAATTCTTCGGCACAGCTGGGACATATAACAGGAAGTTTTTTCATTTGGTTAAATAATATTAAAATTAATTTTAATAAAGTTAAATGAAAGTTTAATTAATTCAAAATTTGAAATCATATTTTTTCAACTTTAATATTATTGATACATTTGCAACCTAAGTTTTAGTAAAATGAATTTTAAGAAATTAGCCCTTGCAGCATTGGCGTTAGGGACAACAGCATATATCGTTAATCACAATAAGAAAAATGTAAAATATAAACCTGCTCAAAATTTTGATTTAGGTGGATTTTTAGGGCGTTGGTACGAGATTGCACGTTTGGAAAATAAAGCACAAAAAGGACAAACAAATGTGACGCATCGTTTTAATTTGAACGAAGAAAATGGGCAATTGGAAGTGATTGTGCGCGGCTACAATGCGAAGAAAAAAGGGTGGGAAAAGATTGAAGGAATTGCAGCACAAGATATCGAAAATGTTGGGTTGTTCTCGACAACGTTTTTACCAATTTTAGCAAAAAAATTATATGTAATTGATTTTGATAAAGATTACAATAATGTATTAGTTGCAAGTGAAGATTATAAAAAGTTATGGATTCTATCGCGTAAGAAAGAGATTTCGGATAAGGTAAAAGACAGATTTTTTGATTCGGCAAAGAAAGTAGGATTTGATCCAAGTAAGTTAATTTGGCCTTCTCAAGTTCCGATTGCGAAATAAGATTATTTATTTTTAAGACATAAAAAAAACCTCGAGAATTTCTCGAGGTTTTTTGTTTTATTATTTTTGGTTTTTCTTTTCCCAATCGATCGGGAAATTACAACTTTGGTATTCTTTTCCAATTTTAATGTAAGCATCACCAACTTGACGTTTTACCCAATCCATCAACAATGTACGTTCTTTATCTTGAACCGCAAATTTCTGAATTCTATAGTAATCATCTTGATAATTGATTTTATGCTCTGGATAAAATTTATTGATTTTTAAGATTCTTAAAGCTTTTCTGTTATCAAAATCATCTTCGAAAACTTGAGAAATATCTCCTTCATTTAATGTTGCAATTGCTGTAAACATTGGTAGAGGCAAAGCCATTTTCTCGAAACGATCGTCACCAGAATTTTGGTTCATGATATTTCCTGAGTTAAATTTTGTGTATTTATCATCAGAAAATCTTAATGCAGCATCTTTAAATGTCATTTTTCCGTCGTTAATTAAAACTCGAATTGAATCTAATTTATTATAAGCCTTTTTTATTTCGTCTTCTGTTGGTTTCAACGTAATCAAGATATGGCGCAAATCTAATTCTTGTCCACGACGTTTTTCTAACTTAATAATATGATATCCAAAATCAGTTTTGAATGGATCAGAAATTTCACCTTCTTGTAAGTTAAACGCCACCGCATCAAACTCTTTTACCATTTTACCACGAGAAACTTTTTTGTATTCACCTCCGTTACTTGCAGAACCTGGATCTTCTGAATATAAAATTGCTTTCGTTGCAAAAGAAGCACCTTCTTCAATTTCTTTTTTGATTTCTTTTAATTGATCAATAATCTTTTGTTGATTTTCTTGCGAAACTTCAGGATAAGTTACAATATGGCTAATCGAAACTTCGTCTTTTACGTCTGGTAACTCACCTTGGTGTTTTTCGAAAAACAAACGAACTTCTTCTGGCGTAGCATCAGCACCTTTTACAACCATTTCTCTTTTGTTACGTGCATAAATATTATCTTCTACGATATATTTAGTTTCGTTTTTCATTTCCGCCATTGTACGGAATCCGAAATAGTCTAAAATTTGTTTTTCTCCTCCAGCTTGAGCAATCCAACCTTCGATTTGGTTGTTTAATTGACGAGTTACCTCATCTTGTGTCACTTTGATTAAAGTATCTTGTTTTGCACGATCAACCAACATTTTGTCTAACATAATGTCATTTAGGAAATCACATTTGTCTTCGACTTGCATCCCTTGTTGTTTTGACATTAAATAATCTCGATCTACATCAGACTCTAAAACAATCTGATCTCCGACAACAGCAGCTATACCATCTACTTTAGCAAGACGTTTTGGTGTTGGTTTTGCTGTTTGTGCAAAAGTATTTACCGTAAATAATGCTGCAATTAGCAACATCATACTCGATTTAAATTTCATATACTTTAATTTCATTTTAATATTCTAAGCTCGATAAAAAAACTTACCGATGAGCAAATTTAACTTTTTTTGTTAAAGTCCAACATATTTTAATTTCCTTTAACAAAAGAATTGATTTTTTAGTTTATTGTTAAGATTAAACTAAGCCAAATGTACGCAAAGAAACATTCCAAGCAGATTCGAAATCAAAAAGATTCAAACCATGTTTTTCTTTGTGCTCATTTGCGAAACTAATTAATTTCTCGGTTGGCATATTTCCGACCATATCACTTTTTGACATTGGACATCCGCCCAAACCTTTTATAGCGCCATCAAAACGACGACAACCATTATCATAAGCGGCTTGTACTTTGGAATGCCATTCGGTATAAACGGTATGAAAATGTGCGCCAAATTCAATTTCTGGATAATGAGGAATCAAATTTTGGAACAAATCAACAATTGTTTTTTCGTCTGCAACACCAATTGTATCTGATAGATTGATTGAAGAAATTCCGATATCCGCCATTTTTTTAGACCATTCTTTTACGATTTCTTCATTCCAAGTTTCTCCATAAGGGTTTCCAAACGCCATCGAAAGATAAATTAACATATGTTTACCATTATCATTTGAGATTTGGTTGATTTCTTTCACCATTTCAAACGCTTCTTCACGACTTTTATTCGTGTTGAATTGTTGAAAATTCTCTGAAATAGAAAAAGGAAATCCAATAATATCCACTTTTTCGTGTTCTGCAGCTTTCATTGCGCCACTTTTATTGGCAACAACAACAGATAATTTCGATTTTGAATTGGTTTTATCAATATTATCTAAAACTTCTTTTGTGTCCGCCATCTGTGGAATCGCTTTTGGCGAAACAAAACTTCCACAATCTATCGCTTCAAAACCAACAGTCAATAAACGATTTAAGTAATCGATTTTCTTATCAGTCGGAATAAAATCTTTGCGTCCTTGCATTGCATCACGAGGACATTCAATAATTTTAAAAGTTAGCTCACTCATTTTTTTGGTTTATTTGCGCCTTAAAGGTAGATAATTTAGTAATTTTGACAAAAATTAAAACGCAATGCAAACAGAATGGAGAGAAAAGTTGGTAACACGCTTTTTGAAATATGTTAAAACTTACACTGAAAGTGAAGCTTTTTTAGATAAATTTCCAAGTACAGACCGTCAATGGGATTTAGCAAATTATTTGGTTGAAGAGTTAAAACAAATCGGTTTAGAAGATGTTTCAATAGATGAAAACGGGTATGTTTTTGGATATGTTCCTTCTACAGTTGATCACGAAGTGCCTACTATTGGTTTTGTTTCTCATATGGATACATCGCCAGATTTTTCTGGAGAAAATGTACAACCTCAAATTTGGGAAAATTACGATGGTGGAGATATCAAATTGAACGAATCAATGATTTTATCACCAAACGAGTTCCCTGAATTATCTCAATATAAAGGTCAAACAATCATTACAACTGATGGTACAACATTATTAGGTGCTGATGATAAAGCTGGTGTTGCTGAAATTGTAACAGCTGCAGAATATTTGATTGCTCATCCAGAAATTAAACATGGACGTATTGCTATTGGATTTACACCTGACGAAGAGGTTGGTCGCGGTGCAGATTTCTTTAATGTAGAGAAATTTGGTGCTGAATGGGGTTACACAATGGATGGTTCTGAAATTGGAGAATTAGAGTACGAAAACTTTAATGCTGCATCTGGAATTGTTACAATCAAAGGTAAATCTGTTCACCCAGGTTATGCAAAAGATAAGATGATTAATGCATCTAATATTGCAATGGAGTTTGCTGCGCAATTACCAAACGACGAAGTTCCTGAATTAACTGATGGTCGCGAAGGATTCTTTCATTTAGCTAAAATTACAGGAAATGTATCTGAAGCAAAAATGGTTTACATTATCCGTGACCACGATATGGAGCAATATGAAGCGCGTAAAGCTTTATTTTTACAAATTGCTGCTGATATTCAAGAGCGTTTTGATCATGAAGTAATTACAGCAGAAGTTTCTGATCAATATTTTAATATGATTGAGAAAGTAAAAGAGAAATTCCAATCTGTTGAAATTGCTGAACAAGCTTTGAAAGATTGTGGAGTTACGCCAAACATCAAACCAATTCGTGGAGGTACAGATGGTGCTCGTTTATCTTTTATGGGATTACCTTGTCCTAATATCTTTGCTGGAGGTCATAATTTCCACGGACCTTACGAATATGTTCCGGTAGAATCTATGGAAAAAGCAACAGAAATTATTGTACGTATTGCAGAATTAACAGCTGAAGGAGCGAAATAATTCTTACAATATATCTTAAAAATAACTTAAGTTTTCTTTTTTGGTTTAAATTTTGCATAATTTCAAATCAAATTAGAAAACTTTTTTTATGAAAAATATCGTATTATCAGCAGCCGCTATATTTTGTTCAACTTTTGCATTTGCGCAAGAAGAGATAAATGTTGGAGATTTTAATATCTTAAAAGTTTATGATAAAATTCCAGTTGAATTAATTTCATCAAACGAAAACCTAGTGAAAGTAGATGGAGTTAATGCGAGCGATGTTCAAGTTGAAAATAACAAAGGTGAACTGAAATTGAAAATGACAGGAACCAAATTGATGCAAGGAGGAGAAGCAACGGTTAAGGTTTATTACAAATCATTATACGGAATTCAGGCAAGTCAAGGTTCTCGCATTTATTCTGATGATGTTGTAAAATCACAAGCATTGTATTTGACATCTAACGAAGGTTCATCTATCAAATTACCAATCGAAACATCAAAATTAGAAGTCAAAATAAATTCTGGTGCTGAAGTAATTTTAACTGGTGATACTGAATTTCAGACTGTAATTGCAAATTCTGGAGGGAAATATTATTCGAAAACATTAAATTCTGATACAGCAAGTTTAACAACAAATGCAGGAGGAGTAATAGAAGCGAGAGCGGAGAAATCTGTAGATGCAAAAACTAGAGCAGGAGGAGTGATTGATATTTATGGTAATCCAACGCAACGTAATCAGAAAAAATTAGCTGGTGGAAAAATTAATTTTAAATGATTTAGAACTTTAACAATAATAGAAAAGCAACGATTAATTCGTTGCTTTTTTTGTTTGATACAACAAGTAAATCAATTCGACATATTTGCTATAACTTATCGTTCCTTCTTGATTATTTGCCTTCAAAAACTGATTATTTAATTCAGAAAAAGTATCGCTCGTAGCGCCTTCATATTTCAAATAATGTTTTAATTCGGCTTTTCTGTCTTGCTTTATTTTAGAATGCATATTATCCAATTCCATTTTCACAAAATACGGATCAGATTTGTAAATAGCGCCTAACAGTGTGTAAATACTTTTGTAATAAAACGAATAATTAATTTCAGGATTTCTAGATTTTGTACCTAAATAATAAGCTAAAAAATTAGCTTCACTTTCTGATGCAAATCCCATTTGGTGTCCATATTCGTGGAAAAGTGTTGCAGGTTGTTTCAAATTTGTATTGTATCTGTTCAGATTTGCTTCTGCCGTAAAAGGGTTATAGTATCCCAAAATACCCATATAATTTTGCATTTCCGAAATCCAAGATAATTTGTATTGTGTATCTTTTAATAATCGATAATTTTTTAACCATTTTACATTATTTACTTGGTGTTGTAAAGCAAAAAATTCTTGATTATAATCTTTTAAATTAGATTTGAATTTTATCGTTGTTGTTGAATCATTGTGTTCGATTAAATTTCTTGCTGATATTGCTTTATCAAGTTCGTAGCAATAGATTTCTTTCAGAATTTTAGGTTGAATAACGATTTTTTCTTTGTCAATAGTTAATGTTTGTTTTTTGTACATCACGCTCCAAGCAAACGTGTAAATAAAATAGATACAGTTTACAAAAATCATAATGCAATAAATTGAATGCGAAACTTTTTCTTTCGATTTGAAAAAACTTCGAATCAATTTAAAAATCAATACAAAACCGATTATTCCAATGATTAAATAAAACAATTCTCCAACAGGAAAATGAACTGAATTCGTAATTTTTGCAATAAATCCTGAAATTGGAAATGTAAGATGATTGACGATGAAATCATCAACGCTTTCGATTGAAAATAGTATCGAAAATAAAATAATTTGAAATAGAAAAATAAGGATACTTCGATAAGTTTTATTCAACTTCTTTAGCATATTGATTAGCGATATAACTGATATAAATTAACTGAAAAGTGTGGTAAAGCATAACCGGAATCAAATAAATACCGATATCTCCCGTAAAAATAACTGCTGCAATTACCGAGCCATGAACCAATGATTTTTTAGTCGAACAAAATTGAATTGTGATATCATCTTCTCGATTAAAATTCATTTTCTTACCAATCCATTTTGAAAGTTTGAAAAAGAAAAAGAATAACGCAACTACAATTATGAAAACTGCCAACAACGGAAGAACGCCTAATTTTATAAATAATCCATCCAAAAAAGTATGACTAAAACTGTTGTAAACAATAAGTACAATGGTTAGTTTATCTAAATTACCGAATTGCTTTTTATATTTATTGTAAAAGAACCCTAAATAAGGTTGAAGAAGAGCTCCGATAAAAACAGGTAAAATAATTTTAAGAACTAAATCCAAAAAAGTTCCTAATAAATCAAATTCACCATTACTTTTTGATAAAAACAAACTCATCCAAAGCGGTGTAACAACAATACCTATTAGTCCAGAAATACTTGCGTTAAAGATAGCACTTGGTATATTTCCTTTCGCAATAGAAACCATTACAACTGACGAAGAAACTGTACTTGGTAACGCGGCTAAATAAAATATTGCGACATACAGAGTAAAATAAATTGGGTAATTTTTTATGAAAGGATAGAAACACAAGACTAATAATGGAAAAAATATAAATGTGATGGATTGAATCAAGACATGCATTTTCCAATTTGCTAAATCTTTAAAAACTTCTTTCCAATTAAGTTTTAATCCATAAAAAAAGAATACTAAGATAACTCCAATATCAATTATTGTATTCAGATTGAAATCCTTGTAAGACCACAAACTAATATCTGGGAAAAAATATGCGACAACAATGGCAACGAATAAAAACAGAATAAAAGGGTCGGGTAATTTATTTAGAATTTTCAAAATCAATAAAATTTAAACAAAAATAATAAATAAGATGATAAACATTTACTAAATATTTAATACTTTCGTTTTAAAGTAGAAAAGGGTATAATGTTAAGTATTTGTAAATTGATTAACTTTTTTTTATATTTGTATTTAAATAACCTAAAATCTATCTTATGAATACGTGTCTTCAATGTAACCAAACTTTATTTGGTCGAAAAGACAAAAAGTTTTGTAACGATTTTTGTCGAAATTCTTATAATAATAATCTTAATCGTGATAAAGTAGAAATTGTACGAAATATTAACAACAGATTAAGAAAAAATAATCGTATCTTAAAAACTTTATTAGAAGAAGGAGCTCGTTCGGTAAATAAAAACGAATTGAGTTTGAGAAACTTTGATTTTAAGTACATTACAAATGTAGATGAATCAAAAAATGGCACAATTTTTTATGTGTACGATGTTGGATATCAAGAGTTAAACGAAGAAAATTATTTATTATTTCAGGAATAAATTTTTATTTTTTTATTGAAAAAAGCGCGTCAACATGTTGATGCGCTTTTATATTTTAACTAAATCTGTTCTTTTTTATACGTTATATTTTATGACTAATTTTTGTTGCGATTAAGTTTAACTTTCTAAAATAACTTAACTTTGCGCCACGATGAAAAAAGATATCAATCAACTTGATCCGAAAGAATTTATTCTGATTAAAGGTGCAAAATTGCACAACTTAAAAAACATTGATTTAGCGATTCCAAAAAATAAATTAGTCGTGATTACTGGGATGTCTGGTTCTGGGAAATCTACTTTGGCTTTTGATACGTTGTATGCGGAAGGTCAGCGTCGTTATGTCGAAAGTTTATCGTCTTATGCACGTCAGTTTTTAGGAAAATTGGATAAACCTCAAGTTGATTATATCAAAGGAATAGCGCCTGCAATAGCGATTCAACAAAAAGTAAATTCTACGAATCCGCGTTCTACAGTTGGAACAACGACAGAAGTTTACGATTATCTAAAGTTGTTGTACGCACGAATTGGGAAAACATATTCACCGATTACGGGAGAATTAGTTCAAAAAGATTCGGTGACAGATGTAATTGATTATCTAAAAACTTTTGTGGCTGAAACTAAATTTATTCTTCAAATAAAATTGGTTGTGCCAGAAGAGCGTTCGTTTGCAGAACATTTGAATATTCTTCAACAGCAAGGGTTTACACGTTTGAGTGTCGATGGAAATCAAGTGAAAATTGAAGATTTAATTTCATTTAATTTTGAACCTCAACCCGAAAATGATATTCATCTTGTCATTGATCGTATCGCTTTGCCAACAGAGGACGAAGAATCTTTTTATCATCGTTTGGCAGATTCTATCGAGACGGCTTTTTTCGAAGGAAAAGGAGAAATAGCGATTGTAAATGTAGAAGATAATACGGTAAAATATTTCTCAAATAAATTTGAATCAGATGGTTTGATTTTTAATGAACCAACTATTCATTTCTTTAGTTTCAATAATCCTTATGGAGCTTGTCCAACTTGCGAAGGTTACGGGAAAGTAATTGGAGTTGAGGAGAATCTTGTCGTTCCAAATAAATCGTTGTCAATCTACGAAGATGCAGTTGTAGCTTGGAAAGGTGAGAAAATGGGCGAGTGGAAAAATCATTTTATCAAACTTTCTCAAAAAGTAGATTTTCCAATTCATAAACCATATTTTGAGTTATCCGAAGAGCAAAAAGACTATTTGTGGCACGGAGATAACGACTGGGAAGGATTAGACGGTTTTTTCAAAATGGTTGAGGAGAATACATACAAAATTCAATATCGTGTAATGTTGTCTCGTTATCGTGGTAAAACAACTTGTCCAACTTGTAAAGGAAAGCGTTTGCGTAAGGAAACGAATTACGTGAAAATTGCGGATAAATCGATTAATGATTTGGTTGATTTACCTTTGAATGAGTTGAATGATTTCTTTACAAGTATTACATTTAACGAATATGATCAGCAAATTGCGGGTCGAATTATATACGAAATTAAGTCGCGTTTAACGTTTTTGTTAGATGTTGGTTTAGAATATTTAACGCTAAATCGTGCTTCGAATACGTTGTCTGGAGGAGAATCGCAACGTATCAATTTAGCAACTTCTTTGGGAAGTAGTTTGGTTGGTTCGATGTATGTGTTAGACGAGCCTTCGATTGGTTTACATTCGCGTGATACAGCTAAATTTATTACGATTTTACATCGTTTACGCGATTTAGGCAATACAGTGATTGTGGTAGAGCATGATGAAGATATCATGAAAGCTGCTGATTATATCATCGATATTGGTCCAGAAGCAGGAACAAATGGAGGTGAAGTAGTTTTTGAAGGAACCTATGATGAATTATTAAAAGGTGATACATTAACATCTAAATATTTGAACGGAAAATTAGAAATTGAAGTTCCTAAAAAACGTCTAAAATCTCCTAATTATTTGAAAATTATTGGAGCAAGAGAAAATAATCTAAAAAATATTGATGTTAAATTTCCTCTGAACCAATTAACCGTTATTACAGGTGTTTCGGGTTCAGGGAAATCTACCTTAATGAAAGATATTTTAGCACCAGCTGTTCAGCGTCATTTCGAGATTTTTGGAAATAAAATCGGTGATTTTGATGAGTTAGTTGGAGATCTGAAACAATTGGAAGGAATTGAGTTAATCGATCAAAATCCAATCGGGAAATCTTCGCGTTCTAATCCTGTGACGTATGTAAAAGCTTACGATGATATCCGAAATTTATTTGCCAATCAGAAAGCAAGTAAAGTGATGGGATTTCAACCAAAACATTTTTCGTTTAATGTAGATGGCGGACGTTGTGATGCATGTAAAGGAGAAGGGACAATTACCATCGAAATGCAGTTTATGGCTGATGTAGAGCTGGTTTGTGAAGATTGCCATGGCGAACGTTTCAAGAAAGAAATCTTAGAAGTTAAATTCGAAGGAAAATCGATTTCAGATATTTTAAATCTAACAATTGATGAAGCAATTGACTTTTTTGCAACGCATCAACAAAATAAAATTGTCGAAAAGCTGAAACCATTACAAGATGTTGGTTTGGGTTATGTAAAACTTGGGCAATCGTCGAATACGCTTTCTGGTGGAGAGGCACAACGTGTGAAGCTGGCTTTTTTCTTGACGAAAGGAGAAACGACAAATAAAACCTTGTTTATTTTTGATGAGCCTTCTACAGGTCTGCATTTCCATGATATTCAGAAGTTGATTAAAGCATTACGTGCTTTGATTGATTTGGGACATTCGGTTTTTGTAATCGAACATAATATGGATATTATCAAAGTTGCCGATTGGGTGATTGATCTTGGTCCAGAAGGAGGGAAGAAAGGCGGTTATTTGGTTGCCGAAGGTACGCCAGAAGAGATTGTCAAAGTAAAAGAGTCCTACACAGCTCAATTCTTAAAAGAGAAATTATAACAGAAATAAAATAAATTATTAAAACCGAGTTTAGTTCGGTTTTATTTTGCGTTACATTTTGGGTGATGATAAACAGGGAAATTGCACGAATTCGCAATAAAACACAATTCGTTTGCTTTTTTATGAAGTGAAAGCGCCAACTCGATTTGTGATGAATTAGAAATAATGATTTCAGGAAATAAATCTACTTTTATAATTTTTCCACTTCCATCAGGATTCACTTGCAATGTGGCCTCCGAATGATCTTGGTAAGAAATTACTTCGATTTTATGTTGTGTACAACAATATAAATACGACATCATGTGACAAGAGGTCAAACTACTCAAAAGCAAATCTTCGGGATTGTATAAGTTTGGATCACCTTTGAAAGTTTTCGCAGCAGAAACTTCTAAATCAGGTTTTCCTTCAATCGAAATGTGATGACTTTTTGTATAAATTCTGGTTGAAGAATCTGTTTGAGGCTCTTTCTTAATCCAATTTAGGGCAACTTTAAATAAATGATTCAAGGCTTAATTTTTATCAAAAATAATCTTTTCTAAAAGAAAAACACAACTGAGAATCCTCAATTGTGTTTTCAAAAAATGTTATAATTTATCTACTATTTACTTTCTTAAATAGACATTTCCATATTTCGAAGAAAATTCTTGCAATGGCTGTTTACCTACGTTTGCTGCAATTACAGAATGAAAATTATCTGATTTTATAGTTTTGATTCCAAAATCTAGATTCGTGTACATCTTCCCAAAAAAAGTTTCCACTTTTATTTCTCCAATTTGTTTTGCATTCATTGTTGCATCTACACTTCCATATGTTGATTGTGCAATAATCGGTGCATCAAAATTGATAACTTCAATTGTTCCATACGTTGATTCGATAGTCGTTTTCATATGTTCAGGAACTTTGATTTCCAATGTAATATCCATTTGTACACCTGTAGAAACCGAAGAGGATTTAATGTCATTTGCATCAATATATTTTTGATAGTCCTCTTTGGTTTGAAATTGTTTTTTCTCATTACCAAAAGTCGCTGTCACCTGATGTGGAATATCTTCTAGTTTTACAACTTTACCTTCGATGGTTTTTCCTTGACTGTTTTTGCTTTCAGTTAAGTTGAAATTCAAGTCATTTTTACCATTATTGATATTAACATTTCCAGAGATACTCACTTCGTTTTGTTTCCATGTTGTGATTTTAACGATTTGTGGATAATCAAATTTTAATGTTAATTCTTGACCTTTTTCAACTGAAAAATTCTTCTGAATTTTTGTTTGAGCGATTGATAAATTTGCCAATAAGCCCACTGCTAAAGATAAAATTACTGTTCTCATAACGCTCTCAAATATATTTTACTATAATCTGATCTGAAAAGGAAACTTGTTCCTCCGCCATTTAATGTTCCTGTTGCTTGATTGTTAATTTTTATCATTTCAGATGATTTATCAACTGTTTCTAATTTTAACGATAATTCAGGTGCAATCAAAATATCACCAAACGAAGTTGTTAATTTTACATTTGCTTTAGATGATTTCGGAATTGAAGCATCCACGTGACCATAGATAGATACAAGCGACAAAGGACCTTTTACATTTTGACTAAATTTAGCATCGATAGAACCATAAATCGTGTTGATTGTTGCAGGTCCTGTTACATTTTCTAACACTACATTGTTGTAACTTGCAGTTGCTTCAACTTCGTTTTCGATATTTTTGAATGTAATGGTACTTCCAAATTGAGATTGATGATTAAATGAAATTGTTACACCTTTTGGAACTAAAATTTTGATATTTGGAGGTGTCATTTGTTGTAGTTGTTTTACCTCGATTATACCATTTTTTTCTACAACATTTATTCCTAAATCAGTGTTGTCCTCAAGTCCTAATGAGTTGATCGAGCGCAATCCTTTTGCTCTTTCGTCATTATCTCGCGATCTTGTTTTTGTAGAAAAAACAATTTCGTTTCCGTTGTAACCTTCTACTGTTACTCGTCCAAGATCAAGGTTCATTTTTCCTTTACTTACAGCTAATTTGTACGTTTTCGAATTATCTTCATTCGCACTTTTCGATTCATTTTGTGCAAAAGTGTACGTAGACATCATCATAAAAGATGCAGCTACCAAAAATATTTTTCTTATCATTTTTTGATTTTTTTGTTAATTATTATTTTCTAAAAAGAACCGCGTACGCTTCGTCTTTCACAAACGGTTTTGTTGTAGGATCCAACACCATTTCTTGTAATTTATTTGTTAATTTCAAACCGATTTGATCGTTATTGATATGCGCAATCATTCCTATTAATTCCATTTGTACCATCGGATCATCTTGTTTCATAAAAATGTCTGTTAACTCTTTTGAAACGTCCGATTTAGGTAATTTTGAAGCAAGCGCTTCGAGTGCATTTAGTCGCACAATTGTATTGTTGTCATTTAAAGCTAAGTGGTATAAACTCTCTTTCAAATTGTGATCAATACTTGGTAAATCAGTTATTTTTGCAATTGCATCAATACGATTACTTGTTGATTCTTGATCATTTAATGAACTTAAAATTTCATTTTTAAGTGCTTCATCTATACCAATTAGTTCTTCTTTTGGTTGAACAATTTTTTCAACTTTTTTCTCTTTCTGAATTGTTACAAACTGAATTTCTTTTTTATTTTGTTCAGTTTTAATTTCAGTTGGATGAACAATTTCTGGTTGAATTTCTTCTACTTTTTTAACCTGCTTTTCTTTTACAATTTCAATTGTTTTTGGTGAATTTACTTGATCATTTTTTAATAAAAAATATCCACCAACACTCAATAAAACAAGCGCAGAAGCAGCAATACTCCAATTTTGAATTCTCCATTTCTTAGGCTGTTCAATTACCAAAGTTTTTTCTTCCTGTTTAGGAATCTCAGCCTGAATTCTTTTCCATAATTCTGCAGAAGGTTCTTTGTTTTCAAAGGCTTCTCTGTTTTTTTCGATATGTTTTTTTAAAGAATCATTCATTGCAAACGGTTTGTTGTAAGGTTTCGTAAATTTTCTTTTTTGCACGATGATATTTACTTCTCACCGTGTTGTGGCTCAATCCCAAAAGTTGAGCAATGTCTTCTTGCGGCATGTCTTCGAACAGAAATAGATTCACAATTGTTCTTGTATCCGTTGGTAATTCTTCAATTGCTTGTTGCAATTCTTCAATTTTACCATCCAACATTTGTTTTTCTTCCATGCTTTCTTCGCTGTCATCAATAATATTTGCTCCATCAACATCAGAAAAATAAACTTTGTTTTTTCGTAAATGTGAAATTGATTTATTAATCGCAACCCTACTGAACCAAGCACCTAAATTTTCGATGTTTTTCAACTTTTGAATATCAGAGAAAAGTGAAATAAAAATTTCTTGTGTTAAATCTTCCGCATCAGAAACTTCTGTGACCAAACGATAAACAGAATTGTAAACTGATTTCGAATAGCGATGATAGAGCTGAGTATAGCCAGCCTCTACACCAGATTCGCACCAATCTAATAGTTGTTTATCATTTATTGAAAAATTTTCTTTCTCCAAAATTTTCAAGGTTTCATTGTTGTTTCTATTGTATAGACGCAGCAAGTTTTTGAATGTTGCATCAATTTTTAAAAAAGTTTTTGAAATTTAACAATTATTGAATTATTCACCCTGATTTTCAGTGATAATAAGTAAAATTAAATTTCTAAAATTATCCTATTCATCTATATTCTTGATTATTTTTCTATTTTTGTTAGACACAGAGTTAGTCGAAATTGAATATGAAAAAAATAGTTATCATCTTATCTTTGGTTGTAGGAGCCAAGTCTTTTGCGCAAGAAATTGAAGTCAAAAATCTTAAAAAACACGTTTATTTTTTGGCTGATGACAAAATGAAAGGAAGAGGAACTGGAAGTGAAGAAAATTTGAAAGCTGCAAAATATATTGCAAAAGAATTCAAAAAATATAAACTTCAACCTTTAGGAGAAGATGGATATTTTCAAGGATTTGAGGCGAAGGTAAAAAAAGTAAAAGTTGTTGACAGTATTCGTTCTGCAAAAAATGTGATTGCTTTTTTAGATAATAAAGCGGAGAAAACGATTGTGATTGGTGCACATTACGACCATTTGGGAGAAGGAAAGCAAGGAAGTTCTTTGGCGAAAGATAGTTATGGAATGATTCACAATGGTGCTGATGATAACGTTTCTGGCGTTGCTGGTTTGTTAGAATTGGCAAGATTTTACAGTAAAAATAAAGTGACAGAACCTGTTAATTTTCTATTCATTGCTTTTGGTGCAGAGGAATTAGGTTTGGTAGGGTCACGTTATTTTGTGAAACATCCAACGTATGATTTATCGAAAGTGCATTGGATGTTAAACATGGATATGATTGGTCGTTTGAACAAAGAATCTGGCGTTTCAATTATAGGTTATGGAACTTCTCCAACTTTCGAAATAATTTTTAATGAAATTAATCCGACTGATTTTGTTAAATTTTATACAGGTTATGAAGGTAGAGGCGGTTCGGATCAAACTTCGTTTTATGAGAAAGATATTCCAGTTTTATTTTTCCATACAGGCGGTCACGACGATTATCATAAACCAACTGACGATGCAGATAAAGTAGATTATGAATCGTTGAAAGGAATTCTTAATCTCGAAAAAGCTGTGATTGAAGGAAGTTTCAAAATTGAAACGATGCCGTTTAGAAGCACTGATAAAACTGAAAAATAATTGATGAAAATCTAAAATTATTTTTTTTCAATCCGTATTTTTGCAACAAATTTCAACGATTGAAAACGGATCTTTTATTAATCACACCACCTTTTACGCAATTAAATACACCATATCCTGGAACAGTTTATTTAAAAGGATTTCTAAACACACTTTCATATTCAACTTTTCAAGCTGATTTAGGTTTAGATGTTATCTTACAATTATTTTCAAGAAAAGGTTTAATTAATTTATTTGAATTTATTCAAAATCAAGAGATTGAATTAGGTGATAATAGTAAAAGAATGGTGATGTTAAGCGACGAATATATCGCAACTATTGATCCTGTTATCCGATTTTTACAAGGAAAAAATTCGACCTTAGCTGATTCAATTATTCAAGATGGATATTTACCAGAAGCTTCTCGTTTTGCAGAAGTTGAAGATTTGGAATGGGCTTTTGGTTCGATGTCTTTTCAAGATAAAGCGAAGCATTTGGCAACGCTATATTTAGAAGATTTATCGGATTTAATCATTGAGGCTGTTGATGAAAATTTTGGTTTTTCTCGTTATGCTGAACGTTTAGGAAGATCGGCAAATTCTTTTGATGAATTGTATCAAGAATTACAGAAAGACCCAACTTATATTGATAAAATTACACTTTCGGAATTAGAGAAATTAATTCAGAAAACGATTCCAAAAATGATTGGTTTTTCGGTTCCTTTTCCAGGAAATTTATATTCGGCTTTCCGTTGTGCGCAATATATTAAAGCAAATTATCCTGAAATTGTTGTGGACATGGGTGGAGGTTTTCCAAATACAGAATTGCGCTCTTTAAGCGATTCACGAGTATTTGAGTTCTTCGATTTTATTACATTAGATGATGGTGAAGCACCAACTGAGCAATTGTTAAAATATATCAACAATGAAGTTGAAGTTTCAGAGTTAAAAAGAACTTTTACACTTCAAAATAATCAAGTTTCTTATATCAATAATCAAACTGTTCGCGATTATAAATTTAGCGAAGTGGGAACACCAGATTATACGGATATCAAATTAGATCAATATATTTCTGTCATCGAAGTGGTTAATCCAATGCATCGTTTGTGGAGTGATGGGCGTTGGAATAAGCTGACAATGGCGCATGGTTGTTATTGGGGGAAATGTACGTTTTGCGATATTTCGTTAGATTATATCAAAATTTATGAACCAATTGCTGCAAAACAAATTGTTGACCGAATGGAAGAGTTGATTGAAACAACTCAAAATACAGGTTTCCATTTTGTGGACGAAGCTGCTCCACCAGCATTAATGCGAGAAGTTGCGTTAGAAATTCTTCGAAGAAAATTGACCGTAACATGGTGGACAAATATAAGATTCGAGAAAAGTTTTACATATGATTTGTGTCGATTGTTGAAAGCTTCGGGTTGTATTGCGGTTTCTGGAGGTTTAGAAGTCGCTTCGGATCGATTGTTGAAATTGATTGATAAAGGTGTAACAGTGGAGCAAGTTGCGGTTGTAAATCGAAATTTTACCGAAGCTGGAATTATGGTACATGCATATTTGATGTATGGTTTTCCGACACAAACAAAGCAAGAAACGATTGATAGTTTGGAAATGGTGCGTCAAATGTTCGAATTAGGAATTCTTCAATCAGGATTTTGGCATCAATTTGCGATGACAGCGCATAGCCCAGTTGGGTTGAACCCAGAAAAATATGAAGTAATTAACCATAGTACTGAATTAGGAACTTTTGCGAATAATGATATGATTCACGAGGAAAAATCAGGTTTAATTCATGATCAGTTCTCGTATGGATTAAAGAAATCATTGTTTAACTATATGCATGGTGTTGGTTTTGAATTATCACTGAATGAATGGTTTGATTTTAAAGTTCCGAGAACCTCAATTCAACCAAATTATATCGAAACAGTTTTGAATAATGAAACTTTTGTAACGTATAAACCAACGCAAAAAGTGGTTTGGTTAGGAGGTAAGCCACAAATAGAATTTGTAACGAAAACCAAAAAAGGAAAAACTTTTGATAATGCTGTTTTACAATTTCATACCAAACAAGATTATCTTGAAATTGTTGTAGACAAAGAGATTAGCGAATGGTTGGTTGATTTTGTTCAATACTTGAAAGAAAGTCCAAAAGCAGTTTCTTATCAACAAATGAAACAAAGTTTTGAAGAAAAAATACAAACTGATTTTGAGATTTTTATTTATTCAAAACAAGCAGAAAAATTAAAAGAAACAGTTTTACTGATTGTATAAACATAAAAAAAACCTTGAATTATTCAAGGTTTTTTTTGGTAGATATGAATTTGTATCATTTTTGATTAAATGATTTTAAAGAATCATCAGAATTAAACATTCTTTGGTACAGAATCTAGTTCTTTAGTTTCTATAATGTTTGGAGCAACTTTTTTTAATAATGTACTACGGATTAGTATCAATATTTTTCATGTTTAATAAAATTAAAACATATATAGATTTTACTTTACTTTAACCAACTCTACACGTCTATTTTTAGCTTTATTTTCTTCTGTATCATTTGCTACCAATGGTTTTTCAGCTCCGTATCCTATAGCAGATAAACGTGTTTTATCAATACCTAAAGCAATTAGTTTTTGCATTACAGCATTTGCACGATCATTAGATAGTTTTTTGTTATGCTTAGCGTCGCCAGAATTATCAGTATGCCCTTCAATTGATATTTTTAATGCGTTATCTTTCTTTAAGGCATTTGCAATTTCAGTTACAATCTCATCACCTTCTTGCGTGATTTTTGCTTGATCAACATCAAAATTAATATATAAAATAGATTTTCCATTCTTAGTCAAATCCTCAGCAATTTCGTCTGCCATTACTTTGGTGATAGTTTGCTTAAAGTCTGTTTCTTGTAGTACATTAAGCGAAGCACCAGCATTGTTAGAAAGGTATTGTATATATACATTTCCTTTATCTTTTGTACGTAATACCCAAAACTTCATATTTTGTCCAGCGTATCCCATATCACCTTCGCCTCCTTTATTCGGATCTTGTTTATTGTAACGCTCATATTCTTCTTTGGTTATTTCACCATCAAACACTTTAACAGCCCCGATAGATTGTAAATAATCAGCCATACTTTTTTCAAAGAAATTTTGCGAAAATTCTTCTCCTTGTTTAGGTGAAACAAAAGTTTTATACAACTTTCCTTCAAAAGGTGTCATAACACCGTTAATAGGAAAAAAACATATGTCAAATTGTTTTACCAAAGGTTTGTTCATTTCTTTTAAACCTTGCGGAAGATTTATGAAAGGAAAATCTCCAATATCAGCTGTTGAAAATGGAATTTTGCTGATGTCAAATCCATTATTAGCAACCGTATTTTCTTGTTTTTGATTAGTATCTACTATAACATTATCCGTTTTCTTTTCTTCTGTTTTGTTGTTACAAGAAACAATCAAAGTAGCTGCAATCGCTACAATAAATAGTTTATTCATCGCTGTTCAAATATTAATTTTATAGTATTATTTGAGATAAAAATACTATAAATTATTATCATACAGTTATTTATTTGCGTAATTTTTTTAATCTTTTATTTAGATCTTTATTAAAAGTCATCCTCTTTTTTATTTTACGAATATTGAATTCATATGCCCTTCGGGGAAGCTCATCCAAAAAAAAAATTGGAATTAAAAGGTGGAGCGCTAGTATGGCATAGGTATTCCTTTTATTTCATGTCACTTTTTTATTAGTTCCTTATCTATTTTAATTATTTTCTTTCATATG
>NZ_DDBA01000057.1:0-86362 GCF_002333005.1 Empedobacter sp. UBA2044 | reverse complement strand
TAACAAGGGGAAGATTACAAACTATAATAAGTCCAGAAATTAAAAAATAATTGAAAGAGCTATATCCTATTAATATAAAAAAGAAATAGGCAACTACTGAAATTAATGTGACAATTTTC
Organism: Empedobacter sp. UBA2044; assembly: GCF_002333005.1. Lineage (NCBI taxonomy): Bacteria > Pseudomonadati > Bacteroidota > Flavobacteriia > Flavobacteriales > Weeksellaceae > Empedobacter > Empedobacter sp. UBA2044. The sequence goes on along the minus strand of NZ_DDBA01000057.1, from coordinate 86,243 downwards.
CTTAGAGCACCATCTTCCATTGAAGGAATAAAATGGGTATTAAATATTATCATTATAAAAACTCGTCTTCATCATCAAAATCATCTTCCATTTCGTCGTCGTCAGGAGGATAATCTTCGATAAAAACTTTGAATAATCTTGGACAAATGATTTGCAAATTGGTTAAATTTTCGTCATCCCAATCAAACTCAGGTTTTGGAGATTTTTCGGTATAAAATTTAAAACATTCTTTGTCTACAAAGTCAATAATTTTGTGTTCGAATTTTTCATAGAAAACATTATCAGCGATTAAATGAAAATCTTCAAACTCATATAAATCATCTTCGTTGAAGCCTTCGTTAAAATAATCAGCTAAATTATCAGGATTCAAAATTGCCTTTTCAAACAATTCTTGTCCTTGCGAAATAATCCAATTTTTGAAATAATAGAAATGTGTTGGATCTGTATCATCATTCATAATACAAGCTGCACACCATATTTCAGGCGAATGTAATGAATAGGAGTAGAACTCTAATCGAAGTTGAAAACCAATAATATCCTCGGCAGTTAGATCTTCTAATTCTTGTTCCAAAGCCTTTTCTTGATCTTGCAAATTATTGGCATTGAGCAAAGAATTTTCTATAATTTGCCAAAACAAATCTTCTTCGAGCATACGCGAAATGCGCTCTGAGGGAAGGGTTGAAGAGTTAAACAAATCATCTAAAAAATCCATATTTCTACTTTTTAGTTTGTATTTAGTTGGTTTTGATTCGTAAAAAATTATCTAACGTTTTATTTCTTAAACCTTTAATTGATAAAACATTTTAATAAAATCTTTTTATAATTTATAAATAAAATATGATGAAACCTATTAATTTTTAAACTATTTACAATTTTTAAGGTAATTGTTTGATTTTGTTTAAACTAAAAAATGTCTAATTCGAAGTGGAATTAGACTTTTTGGTTTTAAATATTTTACTCAATAATATGCGGAACAAAACGACTTTTATCGGTTGTAATAAATTGGTCACTTTCGCGGAACGTAATTCCACACGATTCTTGCCCAATAATCCAACTTCCGATAATGGTATAACCTGTTTCTTCGTGATGTAAATTAGCCAAAGCTTGATAAATAAAACCTTCTTCGCCATATTCGCCAGAAGTTTGCTCCGAAATAGCTCCACTTTTTACAACTTCTACATTTGCGCCTTCACGAGATAACAATGGTTTTTTGACATAATTCTTCATCTCTTTTGGTGAATCTGTATAAGCTTCTAATAATAATGGATGATCTGGATACAATTCCCATAAAATTGGTAAAATAGCTTTGTTCGAAAGAATCATTTTCCAAGCTGGTTCTATCCAATTTGCGTTGATTTCATCATTTTTGATGTTGTATGCAAACAACTCGTTCATCATCCATTCCCACGGATAAAGTTTGAAAATATCTGTAATTGGTTCTTCTTCTAAATCAACAAAATTGACATTATTCCAACCGATTTCGTCTACATAAATTAATTTGGTATTAATTCCGGCTTGTATCGCACAATCTCTGATATATTCGATATTCGTCAAATCTTCTAACGATTCTCTCACGCAAGAAAAATGCAAGGTTTCACCTTTCAAATAAGGTTTTAACATTTTCCATGTTTCAATTAATTTATCGTGAACAGAATTGAATTGATCTTTTGTTTCTCCAAAATAATTTTCCATCCAAAACCATTGTACAACACCACATTCAAACAACGAAGTAGGTGTATCAGCATTGAATTCTAACATTTTCAATTGATCATTATCGTAAGCAAAATCAAAACGTCCATAAATACTTGGCGCATCATTTTCCCATGTATCAATCAAATAAGGTTGAATAAATTTTGGAATTTTAAATTCGTCCAAACGATTATTTTGAATCACATGTTCGACAGCATTCAAGCACATTTCCCACAATTCGTTTGTCGCTTCAAAGATTTTATCCGCTTCTTTTTCCGAAATAGAATAGTAATAATCTTCTACCCAATAGGTTTGTTTATTTTCGTCTGTATGATAGCCAAAGCCAATATTTTCTAACCTTTCTTGCCAGTTTTCGTCAGCTTTTATTCTTTTTAATTGCATAAAATTTGTTTAAGATGAAACTGAACGAGAAGAAGCAGATTTTCCGAATCCACCGCGAACAGTTTGACTTTTATACGCTTGCGCTTTTGCTGCGTTTGTTCCGACGTTAGACTGTTGATGCAAACCTTGACTTGCATAGCCCATTCCGCTGCCAGTTAAGCTACGAAAAGCCATAAACCAAAGCAACGAACTTCCCATTCCACCGTGATGCGAACCACCAGAATGAGATGCATAATTTGACGTAACATCTGTGTAAGGAGCAGTAGAATCTGCACGCATATATACCTTTTGTGCATTGTTCGTAACAGGCGCTTCTTCACGATTCATACACGAACTAAGAACCGAAGAAATTAACACTAAAGTCACGACTTTACTTGCTCTTTTTTCTCTTTTATTCATGATAGATTATTGAATGGTTACGTAAATAGGAATTTTGGTAGAATCGGTAGGTGTATATTGTTTGTGCGTAATCAAAGTATCTACTTTTTCTGCAATCATCAAATCGTTTGACCAAATTTTTTGTTTGGTAATATGTAAAACAGAGTCGCCTTTAGTTTCGGTTGTCAATACAACTTCGCGAGCCGATTTTTTATCAATTTGTTCTAAATTTTGATTTTCGTTTTGATTAGATTGACACGCAAAAAAAGTTGTCAATGGTAGTGTTACTAAAAGTATTTTTTTCATGTTTCTTAGACTTCTAACAAAGTTACATTATTTCACAAAAAAAGCATAATTCAGAATTTCTGAATTATGCTTTTTGAAAAAGTATAGTCTTATTATTTATTATTCTAATGATTCAAAACTAATAATTCTTCTTTTTTCATAGAACCTGTTTGTTTCAATCTTGTATGCCAAGAGAACGCTTCTTCTAAGATATGTGGCGTTTGACCACCTCTTTCTGCACAAGCTCTTTCGAAATAAGATAATAATTCACCTTTATAATCTGGATGAACACAGTTGTTGATGATTTCGATTGCTCTTTCGCGTGGTGCTAAACCTCTCAAATCAGCTAAACCTTGCTCTGTTACAATAATATCTACATCATGTTCTGTGTGGTCTGTGTGAGAAACCATAGGAACGATAGACGAAATATTTCCACCTTTTGCGATAGAAGCTGTAACGAAGATTGAGATAAATGCATTACGAGCAAAATCTCCAGAACCTCCAATACCGTTCATCATGTGAGTACCAGAAACGTGAGTAGAGTTTACGTTACCATAAATATCACACTCTAAAGACGTATTGATTCCGATAATTCCTAAACGACGAATAACTTCGGCAGAGTTAGAAATAGATTGTGGACGTAAAACAATTTTATCTTTATAATTGTCGATGTTTCCAATTACACGATCGTAACATTCTTGTGAAACTGTCATAGAAGATGCTGAAGCAAATTTCATTTTTCCAGAATCGATTAAATCAAATGTAGAATCTTGTAAAACTTCTGAATACATGACTAAATCTTCGAAATCTGAATGCTCTAAACCACCTAATACAGCATTCGCAACTTTACCAATACCACATTGTAATGGCATTAATGATTTTGTAAGACGACCTTCTTCAACTTCATTTTCGAAGAATTTCACAATGTTTTGAGCAATTGCAGCAGTCGCTTCATCAGCTGGTTGAATGTCTCCTGGAGCATCTTGAATGTCGTGAAAAACAATTCCAACAATTTTAGAAGGATCTACTTTTATTGTTTCTGTTCCAATTTTTGTATCACAAGCAGTGATGTTAATTGGTGTACGTTTTCCATATTCTTCTACACTATAAATATCGTGAATACCTTTTATATTTGTAGGGATAGACGTGTTAATCTCAATGATTAATTTGTCTGCATTTGCAGCAATTTCAGCATTATTACCGATAGAAGTTGTAGGTACTAAAGAACCATCTTCTAAAATTTCAGCAACTTCTAAAACACCTAAATTAATTTTAAATTGTCCATCTAAAATATGTTCAGCAGTTTCTCCTAAATGCTGATCGATAAATAAAACATTACCTGCATTTATATTTTTACGCATTACAGTGTCTACTTGGAATGGTAAACGTTTTTTTAATGCTCCACTTTCTACTAAAGCTGCGTCTGTACCATGTCCTAATGAAGCTCCTGTTACTAAAGTGATTTTTAAATTTTCAGATTTGGCACGCTCCGCAACAGCTTTTAATACAACTTTTGTATCGCCTCCTCTTGTAAAACCACTAGAACCAACAGTCATTCCATCTTCAAAAAATTTGGCAGACTCCTCTGCTGTCATTACTTTTGACTGTAAGTTAGTTAATTTTATTCTTTCCAACATAATGCAACTTTTTCTTTCTAATACTATTCAATAATTGTTCCCTTCTGAACGAAGGGAATTACAAATATTGGATTAATTAATAAAAAGTTAATATTAAAAATAGTCAAATAATTATCTATTTCGGACATTTTTATTTGTGTACATTATACATCATATCAAATAAATTATTATATTAGTTCGCAGATTAAAGAAACTATGAATATACATTTGGATAATAAGTTCGAAACACGATATTACCTAACCGAAATTGACAAATTACCAACCTCAATTTTCTGTTACCATAAGGAAATTTCGGAAGCATACGTGGTAGAACATAAACATAACAAAGCGCAATTTCTTTATTGTGAGGGAGGAATAGTTTATGTAAAAATAGGAAAAGATACTTTTTATTTACCTGCAAGACACTATATGTGGATACCGCCTCATGTGGAACATAGTATACACCCAAATACACCAGAGGTGATTATGAGAAATTTATATTTCCCTATTAATGAAAGTGATAATTCGTTTTATAAAAAAGTAGGAATCTATCCTGCTGATGGATTGTTGTTAGAGCTTTTATTATTTTCTAACCAATGGAAAGGAGATATTGTTCCAGAAAACAGAAGCGAATATGTAATTGCACAAGCTTTTAAAGAAATATTACCTAAAGTAAGCAAAAGTAGTTTACGATTAGCTCTTCCATTACCACACGACGAACGTCTGAAAAAAATCGTTCAATTCTTAGATGATAATATGGATTCTTCGATTACAATGAAGAAAATTACAGCCGAATTCGGTTTCTCTGAACGATCATTATCACGATTATTCCAAAAAGATTTGAATATGACATTTGTTCAATATTTCACTATTTTAAGAATGTTACGCGCTTTACAATTGTTAATTGATAATACGTATTCAATCAGTGAAATTTCGACAATGGTTGGTTACAATAGTTTACCAACATTTAGTAATACATTCCAAAAAGTAATTGGAGTTCGTCCAACAGATTACTCAAAGAAAAAAGATATATTATAAATTAAGGTATGAAAATTTATCAAGTAAGTGGATTAGGCGCAAACGCAAATGCTTTTCGAAATCTACGCTTGGAACAAGATTTTGAGCAAGTTTATATTCCTTGGTTAGATCCAGAGAAAGATGAAACTTTGGCTCATTATACCGAAAGATTATTAGATAAAATAAATCCCACAGAAGATTTTCTTTTGATGGGATTATCTTTTGGTGGAATAATTGTGCAGGAAATGAATCGTTTTATTAATCCAAAACATACATTTCTGATTTCGACAGTGAAGAATAGGGCAGAGCTTCCGAAGTTATTTCGATTCTCGGCTTCTATTAATGCACATAAAATAATTCCGATGAGTTTCTTAACTTCGGATCGGACATTTTCGTACATGATGATGCGAAAATTATATTATACTGATCGAGAAAAAGATAATATTGACGATATTTTTGAGTTTCGAAACAAAGAATATTTAAGTTGGTCGATTCATAAGATTGTAAACTGGGAACATTCTACAGCTTATCATGAAGAAAATATTACACATATTCATGGTACAAAAGATATTGTTTTTCCGATTGAATATATCAAAGATGCAATACAAATAGAAGGCGGAACACATATTATGGTGATGCAAAAGCCAAAATTAGTGAGCGATGAAATAAATAAAGTATTAATCACTTTATAACTAAAAAAAGCTTGAACATTTGTTCAAGCTTTTCTGATTTTATACTTCTTCTGTTGTATTTTCTTCTTCAAAATAGCTTTTTTCTAAAGCGAAATTTTCAGCATTGATGACATCAAATTCGCCAATTTTTGTACGACGAAGTGCTGTTAAATATCCACCAGAATTGACTGCTTTTCCAAAATCAAAAGCCAAAGAACGAATGTAGGTTCCTTTGCTACAATTCACTTCAAAATCGACAAAAGGTAAATCTATTTTTGTAATTTTAAAATCGTGAATCGTTATTTTACGTGCTTTACGTTCTATTTCTTGACCTTCGCGAGCTAATTCATATAAACGTTTTCCATCTACTTTTACCGCTGAATGCATTGGCGGAAATTGTTCAATTTCTCCAACAAATTGTTTTGTTGCTTCGCGAATAATTTCTTCTGTGATATGATTTGTCGGAAAAGTTTCATTTTCTTCCGATTCTAAATCATAGGTAGGCGTTGTAACACCTAATTTAATTGTACCAGTATAAGTCTTTTCTTGCGCCTGAAATTCATCAATGCGTTTTGTCCATTTCCCTGTACAAACCAATAAAAGTCCAGTAGCTTTTGGATCTAAAGTCCCAGCATGTCCAACTTTTATTTTCTTTAAGTTATATGCTTTTCTAATGTTCCAACGAATCTTATTTACAACATCAAAAGATGTCCAATCAAGTGGTTTATCAATCAAAAAAACGTGACCTTCTTGTATTTTTTCTACATTCATCTTATTTGTGCTGAATCATTGTAGTTTCTACTGAAGCGGCATTGTCTTTTTCTGCTTGTGTTGGAGAATTATATGAGAAATAAATCAATAAAATAATTCCGATGATTATTCTGTACCACCCCCAAAATTTGAAACCATATTTTGTTAAAACTGCGATAAATGTTTTCACTGCGATTAATGCTACAATAAATGCTACAACATTTCCAATTAAGAATAATATAATATGGTTTTGATCTTGTAAAATCATTTCATAACCTTTCATTGGTGTTGCAGTATCTTCTCCCCAAGTTTTAACAAAAATAGAATAAACTGTAACCGCTAACATTGTCGGAACCGCTAAAAAGAATGAAAATTCTGCAGCTGCTTTACGCGATAAACCTTGTGTCATACCACCAATAATAGAAGCGGCAGAACGAGAAGTTCCAGGCATCATCGCCAAACATTGCCAAAAACCAATGATAATTGCTTGTTTTAATGTGATGTCTTTTTCATCATTAATTTTAGGATTTTTGAACCATTTATCTACAAATAATAAAATGATTCCTCCGAAAACTAACATTCCAGAAATAGCAACTTGATTTCCTAAAACAGCCTCGATTTTATCATCGAATAGTTTTCCTAAAATAAGTGCAGGAACAACCGCACAAGCTAATTTGATATAAAAATTGAAATTGAAATTTTTGAAGTCAAAGAATTTTTTCCAATATAAAACTACGATTGATAAAATTGCTCCAAATTGTATCGAAACTTGAAACATTTTTAAGAATTCGCTTTCTGGCATTCCCATCAAAGCTGCTGTGAATCCCATGTGTGCTGTAGAAGAAATTGGTAAATATTCGGTAAGACCTTCTATTATAGCAATTATAATTGCTTGTAAAGTATTCATTATTTTTCTTTATTCGGATTGATTAAAATGGCATAAATCTCGACGATGAAACCAACGACAACTAAAAATGGCGCTAATCTAATTCTACGAAAAGAATAGATTTCGTCGTTCCAATAATTTGCATCCCACGTTCCATCTGGTCTTGTGTTGGCATCGTGTCCTGTCATTAATAAAAATCCAAGACCAATTAGTGCAACACCAATTGCCATGAAAATGTAATTTCTTTTTCCGAATAAAAAAGTAAAACCAGCATCATTTGTAGATGCTGATTTTTTTGTTGTATCGATAGAATTTGATTTCATTAATAAAGTTGATCAGTTTTTAATCTTAAATAACGCCATGCAGCAAACAATGTACTAAATACGGCAATGACAACTCCAATTCCAATTAAAATAATAATAAGTGGAGTGAAGCTTGGGTTCCAAAGTACTAAACCAACTTTTGTTGCTAAAATGTACCATAAGAAACCTAATCCTACAGCTGCAATAAATGCTGCTAAGAAACCTAAAACTGCGGCTTCTATCAAGAAAGGTTTTACAATGAAACGTCTACGCGCTCCAACTAATTGCATTGTTTTGATGCTGAAACGTTTTGCGTATATTTTCAGACGAATAGAGTTGTTGATTAATACAACAACGATTACCAAGAAGATAACAGCAAAAATCATAATCCAGAATGTAATTTTATTGATGCTGTGGTAAATCGTTACCATCGCTTCTTTGTCACTTTTTACTTCGTCTACAATCGGATTTTTAGCCAATACCTTATTAATAGAATCAATTTGTTCAACAGATTGTATTAATGCAGGATTCAATGTAATTTGAACTGATGCAGGGAAAATACTTTCTTCGAAGAAATCGCTACCATCCGTACCCAAATCTTTTTTCGCAATTTTAGCTGCATCCTCTTTGCTGATATACTGTGTAGCTTCAACAAAAGGATACTTCACTTTCAACGAATCGATATAAGATTTTTGTAAATCAAGCTCCTTATCTTTTAATTTTGGATCTTCGACATCTTTAAAATATGCCTCGATTTTTAACTCTCTTTTTAGATGTTCTGCGTAACTTTGTGCATTAATGACAATTAAGCCGAAAATACCTAATAGAAATAAAACAAGCGAAATACTAATCACAACAGTGATGTTAGAAGATCGCAGTCTTTTTTTCTCAAATTTATCGTTCGTTTTTGACATTTGGGTTAATTTTGGGGCTAAGATAAAAAAAACTTATTTCGCAAGAAAGATATTCCGTATATATTCTACGGTAAGTTGGTTAAAGAAAACTTAAAATTTAGAATTTTTGAAAGTAAAAGCTAAAAAACATTTAGGTCAGCATTTTTTGAATGATGAAAATATTGCACGAGACATCGCCGAAGGGTTAACTTGGGAAGGTTATGATCGTGTCTTAGAAATTGGTCCAGGAATGGGCGTGTTGACAAAATATATTTTACAAGCAAAGAAAAATATAGAGGTTGTGGAGATTGATACAGAATCAGTCGAATATTTAAAAGAATATTATCAACCATTTTACCCAGGATTTAAAATTCATTCCGAAGATTTCTTGAAAATGGACTTTTCATCAAAGTTTGATGAACAAATTGCTATTTTAGGAAATTTTCCGTATAATATATCTTCGCAAATTATTTTTAAAGCTTTAGAAGAGCGTTACACTGTTCCCGAAGTTTGTGGAATGTTTCAGAAAGAAGTTGCCGAACGTATTGCATCAAAAAAAGGTACAAAAGATTATGGTATACTTTCTGTTTTAGCTCAAGCGTATTATCATTGTGAATATTTGTTCACTGTTCCAGAACACGTTTTTACACCACCACCAAAGGTGAAATCGGGCGTTATTATTATGAAACGCTACCGAACAGAAATTGAAGGAGTTGAACAGAAACGATTTTTTCAAGTGGTAAAAGCTGGTTTTGGACAAAGAAGAAAAACGCTTCGTAATTCGTTGAAGGCTTTGGGTATTCCTGAGGATTTAAACGATCACGAGTTTTTGAATATGCGCGCAGAACAATTATCTGTCGAAGATTTTATTGAGTTAACGAAAAGAATGAAATAGATTATGGAGGTAAAAATTACAAAAGATTTTATTGAACATTTAAACGAAAGTATTAATCAGCAAAATGCAAAAGCAGTTAAGGAGATGTTGCAAGATTTGCACCCTGCTGATATTGCTGAATTGTTTGATGAGCTTTCGACCAAAGAACAGTCTTTTGTAATTGATTTACTCGATAATGAAATTTCTGCTGATATCCTTCTTGAATTAGAAGAAGATGATCGACGTAAATTCCTGAAAACGCTTACTGCAAAAGAAATTGCCGAAGATGTCATCAATGAGATGGATACCGATGATGCAGTTGACGTTATCAATGAACTTTCTGATGAAAAGAAAGATGAGGTAATTGCACAATTAGAAGACCAAGAACATGCCCGTGAAATTGTAGATCTTTTGCGCTATGACGAAGATACGGCTGGAGGTTTGATGGGAAAAGAGTTGATAAAAGTTAACAAAGATTGGTCGGTAATCACAGCGGTAAAACAAATGCGAAAACAAGCTGAGGATTTAGAAGAAGTTTTCTCGATTTATGTAGTTGATGAAGATGAAAAATTACTTGGAACATTGAGTTTAAAGCGTTTGTTGACAACTTCTGCGAACACTAAAGTGGCAGATGTTTACAATGAAAAGATCCAATATGTAAAGACCTATACAAAAGATATGGAGGTTGCGAAAGTAATCGAAAAATATGATTTGTACGAAGTGCCTGTAGTGGACGAGTTAACGCGTTTGGTAGGTGTAATTACGGTGGATGATGTGATTGATGTGATTCGTGAAGAAGCTGAAGAAAATTATCAATTAGCAGCCGGGATTACTCAAAATGTCGACTCTGATGATAATATATTGAAATTAACTCGCGCTCGTTTACCTTGGCTTTTATTGGCTTTGGTAGGTAGTTTTGTAGCAGTTAATGTGTCGCAAAGTTTTAGCGATGCGATGAATTTGTATCCGCAATTATTCTTTTTTACGCCGCTTGTTGCTGCCATGGCAGGAAATGTTGGTGTGCAATCTTCTGCGATTATTGTGCAAGGTTTGGCGAATAGTAATATTTCGGGTTCTATTTGGAAAAGATTAGGAAAAGAAATGTTATTAGCTTTATTGAATAGTACATTATTAGCTTTTGTACTTTTATTGGCGACACATTTCTTGATGAGCACAAGCTACGAAATTTCTTCAACCATTGTTTTAGCTTTAGTTATTGTGATGATTTTAGCAAGTTTGATTGGGACATTTATTCCAATTATGTTGCATAAATATGGTGTTGATCCTGCTATTGCAACGGGACCATTTATCACAACAAGTAATGATATCTTTGGTTTGTTGATTTACTTTTCGATTGCGAAAATGATTTTAGGATTTTAAAAACCTTAAAAATGAATAAGTTGAAAATTATAGGAATAACGACTCAAACGTCTAATAATGATAGTCAAGCGATTGATGATTTAGGAAAATTGTGGCATCAATTTTTCGATGAGAATATAATTGCTAAAATTCCAAATGCAATTAGTTCTAATATTTATTCTGTTTACACAGATTATGAAAGTGATTTTACAGGAAAGTATATGACAATTATTGGTTTAGAAGTTTCTTCATTAGATGAAATTCCAGAAGGTATGGTTGGTCGTGAATTTGAGCCACAAACATTCAAAAAATATATTGCCAAAGGAGAATTGCACGAAGCAGTTGGGAAAACTTGGACAGAAATTTGGAATGATGATGCAAATCTAAATCGCACGTATAAATATGATTACGAATTGTACACCGAAAAAGCTCAAAATCCTGCTGATGCAGAAATTGAGATTTATATTGGTGTAAAAGAATAGTAATTAATACTGATATATTAGAAAATAATATTAAAAAAATGAGCTGAAAGTAAAACTTTTCAGCTCATTTTTTATTTTGGATATTTTGTAGGATTTCTATGCGCATTAAAAACTGCATAAATAAAAAAGTTTTTTCTTCTTCATTAGTTTCAAAAAAAAACAAATAAGGAAAAGATCTAAAAGGTTTTGAACGCAAATTTCTATAGTTCACTTGATAGAAAGGATTATTTCCAAAGTTTCCAAAACTTAAGATTTTGCCGCAGATGTAGAAAAGTTTGAATAATAAGAAAGAGCTTGTTCAATATCTTGGGCAGCTTCAGAAGAAATTCTAGTCTTATAAATCATATTTTTCGTGTAATTCTTTCAATACATCTTTTGCGTTCATAATTATTAATTTTACAAAACAGTTGTCGTTCTAACAAAGTCACAAAAAGTATACCTCATTATATAATCAAGATTTTGTGTAATATTTCTGATTATTTTTTCAATAAAATCTTAAACTCAGTTCCCGTTTCTTTAGATGATTTAGCTACAAATATTTTTCCTTTGTGATAATCTTCGATAATTCGTTTTGCTAATGATAATCCCAATCCCCAACCGCGTTTTTTGGTAGTAAAGCCAGGTTGAAAAATCTTTTTCTGCAATTTGGTCGGAATTCCAGAACCTGTATCAGCAATAGAAATTTCGACAAATTTACCTTTCGTTTTTATATCGATATCCAAAACGCCTTTATTTTGCATTGCATCAGCGGCATTTTTCATCAAATTTTCGATAACCCAACTATATAAAGAAGAATTAAGATTGATGTTAAATTCATCGACATCGGTAGTAAAGTTTAATTCAATTCCTTTCGAAATGCGTTGCGAAATATAATCCACTGTTTGTTTGGAAGTTGAAATAATATCAGTTTGTTTGAGTTCAGAAGTTGAACCAATTTTCGAGAAACGTTCGGCAATATGTTTCAATCTATCCACATCTTTTTCAATTTCTATGACTGAAGTTTGATCGATTTCTTCCAATTTCAATAATTCGACCCAACCCATCAACGAAGAAAGTGGTGTACCAATTTGATGTGCCGTTTCTTTTGCCATTCCAGCCCATAAATAACTTTTTTCGGTGTCACGAACTGTTTTGAAATACCAGTACGAAAATCCAAAAAACAGTAAAATCAATAAAATAATGATGAGTGGATAATATTGTAATTGATTGAGAAGTTTTGAATTTTTGAAATAAACATAATTTTTAGTTCCGATTAATTCAACATCAATTGTTTGTTCCGACGATTTCATTTTGTTGACATATTTTTTTAATTGAACCGAATCTTTTACGATGGATTCATCAATATTTTTGGTGTCTACAATAATGCCTTTTTCGTCTACAAGTGCAACAGGGATCGATTTGTTGTCTTCAATTAATTTGAATAGAAAATCTTGCGTTTTCGGATCTAAAAATTCTGATGAGCTTATCAACTCTAACGATCGCGCATAATTCTCTACACGTTTGTGTTCTTCACGTTTTAGCTCTTGTACAATTTTATTACTCGACCATATTGTAATAGCGAAAATCACAAATATTATAAAGAAGCCAATCCAACGTTTGTTTATTTTTTTTGTTAGAAAATTTCTCATCTAAATGTAAAATCTTTCTTAAATTTATATCAAATGTAATGATTATTTGATTATAATATATTTTTATGGCGAGATAAGATAAATATGATGAAAGTAATTTTTTTTAAAGCCTTAAATAGTTTATTTTTGTAGCTAAATCTCATAGAGAGTAAAATTTATGGATCGTTTTTCGTTTTTAAATGCCGCTCATTTAGAGTTTATAGGCGACTTATATGATCAATACGTCCAATATCCGGATAGTATTGAACCAAGTTGGAAAGCTTTTTTCCAAGGGTATGACTTTGCGAATGCAACATATGATGGAGAGCCATTATTTGCACCAGCAACACAAACAGCTCCTAACAAAGCTAGTCAAACAACGCAAGCAGTAGTTAATCCTGCAGTAGTATCTCAAGTTCCAGACAACGTACAGAAAGAATTTAAAGTAATCAATTTGATTGATGCTTACCGTTCTCGTGGACATTTGTTTACTAAGACTAACCCAGTTAGAGCGCGTAGAACTTTTGAACCTTCATTAGACATCAAGAACTTCGGTTTGACAGATGCCGATTTAGGATTGACATTCAATGCTGGTGAAATTTTAGGTATTGGTGGACCAATCACTTTACGTGAAATCATTGGACACTTAGAAAACATGTACTGCGAATCTATCGGAATCGAGTATATGTATGTAAGAGAACCTCAAAGAATTAATTGGATTCAGAATTGGTTAAACCAAAACTTGAATCAACCAAAATTATCTAAGGAGGAGAAAGAACGTGTTTTAGAAAAGTTGAATGAAGCAACTGCTTTTGAAAACTTTATGCACACGAAATATGTTGGACAAAAACGTTTCTCAGTAGAAGGAAATGAATCTTTAATTCCTGCTTTGGATACATTGATTAACCGTTCTGCAGATCACGGCGTACAAGAGGTTATCGTAGGGATGGCTCACCGTGGTCGTTTGAATGTTTTGGCTAACATTTTTGGAAAATCATATTCTCAAATCTTTTCAGAATTCGAAGGAAAAGCTTTTGATACAGATTTAATGGCTGGTGATGTTAAATATCACATGGGATCATCAAATCAAATCAAAGCATTGAATGGAAAAGATATCCGAATCAATTTAGCACCAAATCCATCTCACTTAGAGACTGTAGATGCAGTTGTAGAAGGGATTACACGTGCAAAAGTTGAGGAAGATTACAAAGATGATTATTCTAAAATTATTCCAATCTTAATTCATGGTGATGCTGCTGTAGCTGGACAAGGAATCGTTTACGAGGTTGTTCAAATGGCAGGATTAGACGGATATAAAACAGGTGGTACAGTACACGTTGTGGTAAATAACCAAGTTGGGTTTACAACAAACTATTTAGATGCGCGTACATCTACATATTGTACAGATGTTGCTAAAGTAACATTGTCTCCTGTAATGCATGTAAATTCTGATGATGTAGAAGCGGTAGTTCACGCTTTCCGTTTTGCAGCAGATTATCGTGCAGAATTCGGTTCTGATGTATTCATCGATTTATTAGGATACCGTAAATATGGACATAACGAAGGTGATGAACCAAAATTCACTCAACCTAAATTATATAACTTAATCGCTAAACACCCAAATCCTCGTGAAATTTACAAGGATAAATTATTAAAAGAAGGTGTAATAGGAGAAGAAATCGTTAAACAAAAAGAAGCAGAATTTAAAGCTCTATTAGAAACGAATTTCGAAGCTTCTAAAGAAATTGAGCGTAATCACATTTTCCCTTTCATGCCAGAAGAGTGGGAAGGATTTGAAATTGCTGATGATGCAAAAGTTTTTGAACAAGCAAATACTTCTTACGACGAAGCAAAATTAAAAGAAATTGCAAAAGCTGTTTCTACAGTTCCTGAAGGTAAAAAATTAATCAAAAAAGTTTCTCGTTTAATTGAAGGACGTGGAAAAATGATTGAGGAAGATAAAATTGACTGGGGATTAGGAGAAGCTTTAGCTTTCGGTTCTATCTTAACAGACGGACGTAACGTGCGTGTTTCTGGGGAAGATGTAGAACGTGGAACTTTCTCTCACCGTCATGCGGTTGTAAAAACTGAAGACACAGAAGAAGAAATTATCTTATTAAACCATATCAATAATGAACAAGGTCAATTAAGAATCTATAATTCATTATTATCTGAGTATGCAGTTTTAGGTTTTGATTATGGATATGCAATGGCTAATCCTAAAGCGTTAACTATTTGGGAAGCTCAATTTGGAGATTTCGTGAATGGAGCGCAAATCGTAATCGACCAATATATTTCTGCAGCAGAAGATAAATGGAAATTACAAAATGGTTTAGTAATGTTATTGCCTCATGGATATGAAGGGCAAGGAGCAGAGCACTCTTCAGCACGTTTAGAGCGTTTCTTACAAATGTGTGCTGGTAACAATATGTTTGTTGCAAATATCACAACTCCAGCTAACTTCTTCCACGCATTAAGAAGACAGGTTGTAACAGATTACCGCAAACCATTGGTTGTAATGTCACCAAAATCATTATTACGTCATCCATCAGCAGTATCATCATTAGCAGATTTCGCAAATGGAGGTTTCCAAGAAATCATCGAAGATGTAACAGTAGATGCGAAAAAAGTGAAAAAAGTAGTTTTCTGTTCAGGAAAAATCTACTACGATTTAGACAAAAAACGCCAAGAATTAGGTGATAAAGAAACTGCAATTATTCGTTTAGAGCAATTATATCCTTTAAATGAAGAAAAAGTAGATGCTATCATCTCTAAATTTGGTAATGCTAAATTGGTTTGGGCACAAGAAGAACCAGAAAATATGGGAGCTTGGATGTATATCTTACGTAAGTTAAGAAAATATCCATTCGACGTAGTTTCTCCAGCAGAAAGTGCTGCAACAGCACCAGGTTCAAGTAAACGTTGGGCTGCAATTTACGAAGAGGTAATTAATAAAGTATTCAATTAAAAAATAAAGCTAATAGATATGTTAGAAATGAAAGTCCCATCACCAGGGGAATCAATCACAGAAGTAGAGATCGCTACGTGGTTAGTAAAAGACGGTGATTACGTAGAAAAAGACCAAGCAATTGCTGAGGTTGACTCAGATAAAGCAACATTAGAATTACCAGCAGAAGAAAGTGGAATTATCACTTTGAAAGCGGAAGAAGGTGATGTTGTAGAAGTAGGACAAGTTGTTTGTCTTATTGATACATCAGCTGCTAAACCAGAAGGAGGAAGCGCTCCAGCTGCAGAAGCACCAAAAGCTGAGGTTAAAGAAGAAGTAAAAGCTGCTCCAGCTCCAGTTGCTACGCCAGCACCTGCTGCTCCAGCTGCAACTTACGCTACGGGAACTCCATCTCCAGCGGCTAAAAAAGTTTTAGACGAAAAAGGTATCGATGCTTCTCAAGTAAAAGGTTCAGGACGTGACGGACGTATCACTCAAGATGATGCAGCTCGTTTTACACCAGCAATGGGAACTTCTACTCAAGGAACTCGTGCTCAATCAGAGAAAAAATTATCATCATTACGTCGTAAAATTGCACAACGTTTAGTTTCTGTTAAAAATGAAACTGCAATGTTAACTACATTCAACGAAGTTGATATGTCTGCAATTTTTGCTTTACGTAACCAATATAAAGACGAATTCAAAGCTAAACACGGTGTTGGTTTAGGATTCATGTCTTTCTTTACAAAAGCAGTTACACGCGCATTAGAGTTATACCCAGACGTAAACTCTATGATTGACGGTGACTACCAAGTAAAATTTGACTTTGCTGACGTTTCTGTTGCAGTATCAGGACCAAAAGGTTTAATGGTGCCAGTTGTACGTAATGCAGAAAACTTAACTTTCCGTGGTGTTGAGCAATCTATCAAAGATTTAGCAATCAAAGTACGTGACGGAAAAATTTCTGTTGATGAAATGACAGGAGGTACATTTACAATCACTAATGGTGGTGTATTTGGATCTATGATGTCTACACCAATCATCAACCCACCTCAATCAGGTATCTTAGGAATGCACAATATCGTTGAGCGTCCAGTTGTTAAAAACGGACAAATTGTTATCGCTCCAATGATGTATGTTGCTTTATCTTATGACCACCGTATCATCGACGGACGCGAATCTGTAGGATTCTTAGTTGCTGTTAAAGAAGCGGTAGAAGATCCATTAAACGTATTAATGGGAGGTGACGCTAAAAGAGCTTTAGAATTGTAATACATAAAACATTCTAACAATCCATAAATTGAAAGCCATTCGAAAGAATGGCTTTTTTGGTTTATAAGTTGAGATTACCTAATTCTCCCTTCCTCTTCATTTACTTTATTCTCTTTCGAGATGGTTTTATTCAATCGGCCAAAATTATATTTAACACTAACTGATAGTTCTTGATAATCGACTAAAAATAGATTTTTAGAACTTATTTTATCATAATTCAGTGTTTCGCTAAATTTCATTTGTTTGAATAAATCATTGAAACGAATAGAAAAATCAAAGTTTTTGTATGATTTTGTCAATCCAAGATTAACGATAACTTGAGAATTTCGATCATAAATTCCTTCAGTTCGTTTGCTTAACCAATATCCATCAACCATAAAGTTGAAATCTTTTCCCAATTTGAAATTGTGATTAGAGTATAAATAGATATACGGAATCGATTTTTTTAACACAGCTTTTTCATCAATTATTTTACTATAAATTATAGCTAAACTAATTTGTGTTGACCAAAATTTATATTCGAATGGAACATCCAAAGCAACAGAAATGTTTTTTTCTTTTTCGAAATTAATCGTTGTAAATGTTGAAATATTTCTCACATCATTATAAATTAATGTATAATTCATCGGATTTTTACTTTGATAATACGTCACATTCATGTTCCATTTTTTTAATGAATAATTCGCTGAAAATGTGTCGGTGTAAGTAGGTAAAATATTAAAATTTCCACTGTATTCGATATAAGGACTTCCGTACAAATTCCCAGAAGAAAGATTGCTGTAATTCGGTCTGTCAATCGTACGTTTATAGTAAATTGTTAACGCATTTTTATTATCAAAAGTGTAATTAATTTCTGCATTCGGAAACCAATCGATGTATTTTTTATCAATATCCGAAAGTTGTTTTATTTCATCAAGACCTTTAGAATTAGTCGTTTCTGTTCTTAATCCAGCTTTATAATTCCATTTTTCATAATTTTTAGTGTATTGCAAATAGGCGGAAAGATTCAGTTCTTTGAAATTATAAAGAAATTCTTCTGATGATTGTTGAGGAAAAAATGTTTCATTATTCGTCTCAGATTTAGCGTGTGTAAAACGTCCTCCAAATTCAATTTTTTGATCAGATTCAAACTTTTTCTCTACATCAAATTTTCCTGCAAAAACCTTAAGACGATATTTTTGATAGCGCGATTGATTGTATTCGACATCATTCTCATTAATCTTATTATAAAAATCATATGTTGTTCCTGTATTATAAATCGTGTATTGTAATCCTGTTAAAATACTTGCGTCAATTGATTGAATATTTTTATTGTAATTCACCAAAGTATTCACAAAATTTCGATGATTTTCATTATCATTTAACGTTAAAATAGATTGATTTTCATTGTTTTCGGTATATTCTGTTTTGGTATCAAGCAAACCTTTATCTTTTCTAAAATTTGAATTAATAGCAAACGAAAAATAATCTCCAGATTCATTTAATTCCTGAAAAAAGCTTGTGTTTACAATAAAATGTGGACGTTTAGTTTGCGATTTTATGAAATAATTGGACTGAATATTTTTGTCTTTTATGCGATAATCGAATCCATTTCCTTCCCACGGATTTAGTTGATTATAAGATGCGTTCAGTTTAAATTCGCTTTTATTTTTACGAATTTGAAAAGTCGAATTGAAATAATTATTAAACTTTCTTTTGAAAGATAATGTTTCTTGCAAAGTCAATTTTAAACCTTCTTTTTTACTTTTCTTTAGATTAATTTTTACGATAGATTTTCCATTTGCTTCATATTTAGCAGAAGGGTTTTTGATAATTTCAATCGATTTTATGTCCTCAATTGCTAAACTCGAAATGGTAGAAAAATCAACTTGTTGATCGTCCAAATACAACAAAGGATTTCCTTTTCCAATAATCGTCAATGTTTCTTGATCTGCGCCTAACATGACGCTTGGTAATTTTGAAAATAATTCTTTAGTTGTAGCAAGTTTATTAAAATTTGAATTGGCGACATCAATATTATAATTGCCATTTTCTATTTTGAAAGTTTCTTTTTTTCCATTGATTATAACTTCATCAATTTGTACAGTTTCATCAATATTTAAGTGAAATGTTTTATTTTCGTTTAAATAAAAAGGTTCTTCATCTTGAATATTATTGTCATAAATAACAGAAATTAAATAGATTTTAGGTTCTAAATTTTCAAAGTTAAATTTAGAATTTTCAGTTTCAATTGTTTGAATAACATTTTGAAATTCATCGTATAAAATAACTTTTGCGTGAATTGTTTTTGACTCTTTTTCTGATGAAATATAGCCTGTAATCGAATATTTTTCTTGTGCAAAAGCAAAAGAGCTAATCAAAATGAGAATTAATTGTAGAAACTTCATAATAAAATTGTGTTGATTATTGTTTTACTTACATTTAGAGGAAGTAAAATTTTTGTTTGAACAATTTTAATTTATATTTTTAAATGTTTTTTATCAACTTGGTGTCAAATGATAATTGTTTACAATATTATTTAAATTAAAGAAATACAATATGTTACGTTTTATGATTTCGGGAAATAGGTTTCTTAAATTTATTATAGTTATTCTATTCATATTCAGTTCAGTAAATATGTTTGGAAAAACACAAAAAGATAAAGCTGAATTTTTGCGTCAAAAAAATAATGATTTGGTTGAAGAAAATCTTCGAATTATTGATTCAACGATTTCAACAGCTTATCGATTGAATGATAAAGTTGTGTTGAGTGAAGCTTATATCGAAAAAGGAAATTATTTTTTGGAGCAACGTAATTACAATAATGCATTGAAAAATTTCACCATTTCGAAACAACTATCAACTGAAATAAAAGATGATTTTACATTTTATTCTTCGCTTGTTGGAATTGCGAAAACAAAAGAAAACTTACATGAAATCAAGGAATCTATAGTGTTATACGAAACTTCTTTATCATATTTCGAAAAGCATAAACAGCAACCAAAATCGTTCAGCATTTATCTTTCCATTCTTGGGAAATTGTCTTATTTATATAGCAAAACAAATCATCTGAACAAAAGTGATTATTACAACAAAATTGAATTATCTGAAACGGTTGATACGGTAAATTATCAATATGCTTTGAAGAATAAAGGAATTATTGATTTCTACAAAAAAGATTATAATTCGGCATTTAATACATTGAAAAAAGCACAACAAGCTTTCTGGAAGCAAAATGATATCAAATGGTATGTGATTTCGGAGCAATTTTTAGGTGAAATTTTATATCAACAAAAGCGAAATAGAGAAGCAATCCAATATTTTGAAAATGTTGTGGAATTCTCAAAACAATATAAAATTCTTGATGAAGAACTGCGACTTTCTTATGAACGAGTAGTTGAATACAACGAGAAATATGGAAATAGTCGAGATAAATTATTATCTGTAAATAATTTATTGTCTTTTGATAGTTTATTTTATGTGGCTGATCATACTGTTTTGAAACCAAATCTCGAGAAATATGAAAATACATTCCTGAAAACTGAACGAAATTTATTGAAAGAAAAGAATCAAAACTTCAAAAGATCTTCATTTTTTGGTTTAGTAGTAATTCTATTTTTTGGTGGAATTGTTTTTTATAAAATGAATCAAAAACATCAAAAAAAGAAGAATTATTTACAAAAATGTCTTGATGAAATAACAATACTTGAGTTAGATATTAAGGAAGAAAATCAATTAGAAAAAACAAAATTCGAAGTTGAAATTGATGAAGATTTCGAACAAAGTTTGCAATTATTTGAAGAACAAAAGTTATTTCTAAATCCAAAATTTTCGTTGAATGATTTGGTTCTAGAATTGAACGCCAATCGAACAATTGTGTCAAATTATATTAATCGTTCGAGATCGAAAAATTTTAACCAATATATCAATGAATTGAGAATTAATCATCTTTTGAAACGAATTGAAAATGAGCCAAATCTCAAAAAATACACAATTGATGCGTTGGCAGAAGAAACAGGTTTTAATTCGAGAAAGACTTTTTCAGATGCTTTTTTGGAACATACAGGTTTTCGTCCGTCTCAATATTTACGGAATATTCTTGAATAAAAAAAGCAATCCAATTGGATTGCTTTTTTACTATTATATGAAATTGATTAATTGACTTTACTTAATGTACGAATTCTAATTTCTTGTAAAACATCTTCTACAGACATTCCTACATATGCACCTTCTTCTACAATTGGGTATAATTGATCGTAAGACATAATACGTGTATTGTCGATACGTAAATTTACGTGATAACGATTGAAATCTCTGTGAGATTTAACACCTGTTGCAGAAATTAACTCAGATAAAATATGCATTGTTTTCTTGTGGAAATTATACATACGAGTTGCTTTATCTTCTACGTCTAAACCTTTCATTAATTCACGATCTTGCGTCGCAACACCAACAGGACATGTATTTGTATTACATTGTAATGCTTGGATACATCCTACAGCCATCATCATTGCACGAGCCGAATAAACTAAATCCGCACCAATAGCCATTGCACGAGCAATGTGGAAAGAAGAAATAATTTTTCCAGAAGCTACAACACGAATATCTTTTTTAAGACCATAACCACGTAAAGTATCAACTGCAAAAGCTAAACCATCTAACAAAGGCATACCTAAAGAGTTTGAAAACTCTACAGGAGCAGCTCCAGTTCCTCCTTCACCACCGTCAATTGCAATATAATCTGGTTTGATACCCGTTTTAATCATTGCTTCACAAATCTCGATAAACTCACGTTTAATCCCAATACACAATTTAAATCCAACTGGTTTTCCACCTGATAATTCTCTTAATTGTTTGATGAAATGTAACATTCCTTCTGCATCAGAGAAAGCTGAGTGAGATGGAGGAGAATCAACAGTTGTATATGGTTCTACAGCACGAATCTTAGCGATTTCTGGAGTATTTTTATTTGCTGGTAAAATTCCTCCGTGACCTGGTTTTGCACCTTGAGAAATTTTCAACTCAATCATTTTTACATTTGGTAAAGTAGCACGCTCTACATACTTATCTGGATCGAAACCACCATCAGCTGCACGACATCCAAAATATCCTGTACCAATTTGCCAAATCAAATCTCCACCTGGCTGTAAGTGATATGGAGAAATTCCCCCTTCACCTGTATTGTGCGCAAAGTTTCCTAATTTGGCTCCTTTGTTCATTGCTAATACAGCATTTTCACTTAACGAACCGAAAGACATTGCAGAAATGTTTAATAAACTTGCTAAATAAGGTTGTTTACATTCGCTTCCACCAACTTTTACACGTGGATCATCAGCATGTTTGATTTTTCCTGCATACATCGAGTGATTTAACCACTCATATCCTGGTTCATAAACATCTAATTGCGTCCCAAAAGGAACTGTGTCAATTACATTTTTTGCACGACGATACACCATACTACGCATCAAACGGTCAATAGGTTTCCCTTCAGTATCCGTTTCAACAAAGTATTGCATAATTTCTGGACGAATACTTTCTAACAAATAACGTCCATGTCCAATAATTGGAAAGTTTCTTCTGATAGCGTGTTTTGTTTGCGAGATATCTGCAAATCCTAAAGCAATCAAAGGAAGAATAATTATTAAAGACCATAAGATACCTGGCCAAAAATAAGAGATTACTCCAATTGCAACAAGAGTAACGATAGATCCTACTACGAAAAGTTGTCTTACTTTCATAAGTAAAAATTTAAATGATTTTGATTAAAAATTTGGTGTCAAATATATCTAAAAAAACTCGGTTTAACGCCTATATTTCTGAAATAATTTCTTTTAAATTGTTGATTTCAAACGTTAGAGAAAACCCATTATTTCAAATAAGTTAACAATTATCTAATGTCGTGAAATAAAATGAAATATTATTTAGATTTTTTTAAAAGATGTTCAAACTTTTTGAGAAATGTCAAAAGAATTATTCTTTGTAAACTCTCGTTAAATCCAATAATTTGATTGGTCCCATCGAAAAATTCTTAACTTTTTTATTCAAAAATAACGTTGTTTGATCATAAAATAATGGCAAAATTGGAGCGTTTTGCATCATCAATGCATCCATTTTTTGATAAATTTTGGCACGTTCGTCTAGATTATTGGTCAAAAATGCTTGTTCGTACATTTTATCAAATTCACCATTTTTGTAATGTGAATAATTTGGACCTTCTGGCGCAAAGTTTTTCGAATAATATAAAGACAAAAAGTTTTCGGCATCTGGATAATCTGCTCCCCAATTTGCGCGGAACAACGTAAATTTTCCCGTTGCTTTTCCATCGCGCATCGTTGGTCCAGGTACAACATTCACTTTTATTGGTAAGCCTAATTTTGCCATTTCTGCCGCAATATATTCACAAACATCTACATATTCTTGCACAGTTGTCAGCTCGATTGGTACAATTTTTTCGTTCGTTTTTTTATAGCTATTGATTAGTTCACGTGCTTTTTCGGGAGAATATTTGTAACCACTTTCTGGCGAATAACCTGGTAAACCTTTCGGAATGAAACCTCCATCTGCTTCAAAAGCTTGACCTTTCATCATATATTTGATGATTTTGTTTTTATCAACTCCATAATTTAATGCTTGACGCAATTTCAAATCAACTGCATTGGGCGCATCAAGATAAAAACATAAATAAACGGTACTTAAATAAGGAACTTTTTGAATCGTTAAAATATTTGAATATTTTGGATTCAAATCTCCGATTGGATTTAAAATTTCATCTTTATAAGAAGGATCCAAATCTGCCATCATATCCAAATTACCTTTGATTAATTCTAAAAATTCTGAATTTTTCTCTGGTAAAAATGATAAATTAACCGCTTCTAAATATGGTAAACGTTGTCCTTTTTCATCAAACTCGAAATACTTTGGATTTTTTCTAAAAACCATTTTCACATTATCTTCCCAAATCTTAAATTGAAAAGGGCCTGTACCAATTGGATGTTTCAAGAATTCATCGTTTCCATTTTTGAATAATTCTTTCGGAACAACCGAAGCATATTTCATCGAAATTAATCCCAAAAATGCAGGATAAGCCTCTTTTAATTTAATTTCAAAAAGTGTATCATTTATCGCTTTATATGAATCAATATTATTCATAATCCAACCTCCAGAACCTCCAGCTTTCGGATCTTTTAAACGATTAAAACTATACTCGAAATCTGAAGCCGTTACAATTCGAGTCGAATCTTTTCCGAAAGCTTCATGTTTATGAAAAAAAACATCATTTCTCAAAGTAAAAGAATACGTTTTTCCATCTTCAGAAATTGTCCAAGATTTTGCAATATCTGGCTGAATTTCTAGTTCGTTATCAATCTTCACTAAACTATTGTACATTAAATTGCATGCCCAATTATTGGCTTGTGTACGTGCATTGATAGGATCTAAAGAAGAAATATTATCGTAACGATTTAATTTAAATACTTTGTTTTCATCGATTTCAATTTTCTTAGAACACGAAAATATTGAAACGAATAACATAATGTAGATAAAGTATTTAGTCATTTTGAATAGCTGATTTATTTATGTTTCAAAACTATGGATAATTTCTTAAATTTGCAGCTATGAATAATCAAACTAAAACAGTTGCATTTCATACATTGGGATGTAAACTTAATTTTTCTGAAACTTCGACGATCGCAAGAAACTTGAAAGATAATGGATATCAGAAGGTTGAGTTTACAGATTCTGCGAATGTGTACGTGATAAATACATGTTCGGTAACCGCAAATGCAGACAAAGAGTGCAGAACGATTGTGAAAAATGCAATGAAAACAAATCCAGAAGGTTTTGTTGTCGTTGTAGGTTGTTATGCGCAGTTGAAACCGCAAGAAATTGCGGAAATGGAAGGTGTTGATTTGGTTTTAGGAGCTGCAGAAAAATTTAATATTGCTGAATATTTAGACGATATCAATAAAAAAGAAGAAACAATTGTACATTCTTGTGAGATTGAAGAAGCCGATTTTTACGTTGGTTCATACTCAATCGGTGATCGTACGCGTGCTTTTTTGAAAGTGCAAGATGGTTGCGACTACAAATGTACGTATTGTACAATTCCTTTGGCTCGTGGAATTTCGCGTTCAGATACAGTAGAAAATGTTATCAAAAATGCGAATGAAATTGCACAAAAAGGAATCAAAGAAATTGTATTAACGGGTGTAAATATTGGTGATTACGGTAAAGGTGAATTCGGGAATAAAAAACACGAACATACTTTCTTGGAATTGGTACAAGAATTAGATCAAGTTGATGCGATAGAACGAATCAGAATTTCTTCGATTGAACCAAATTTATTAAAAAATGAAACAATTGATTTTGTTTCAAAAAGTAATCGATTTGTTCCGCATTTCCATATTCCATTACAATCTGGTAGCGATGAGATTTTGAAGAAAATGAAACGTCGTTATTTATCTAATCTTTATTTAGATCGTGTAACAAAAATTCGCGAAGTGATGCCAAATGCGTGTATTGGTGTAGATGTAATTGTTGGTTTTCCAGGAGAAACAGAAGAATTGTTTATGGAAACATATAATTTCTTAAACGAATTACCAATTAGCTATTTACATGTATTTACTTATTCGGAGCGTGATAATACAGAAGCGATCGAATTTGAAGGAGTTGTAGATCAAGGAGAACGTAAACGTCGTAATAAAATGTTACGAATTTTATCAGAGAAAAAACGTCAAGCTTTTTATCAGTCTCAATTAAATTCTACTCAAAAAGTGCTTTGGGAACATGATAATAAAGACGGGAAAATGTTTGGTTTTACAGAAAATTATGTAAAAGTTCAGACAGATTTTAATCCTGAATTAGTCAACGAAACGCAAATTGTAGATTTGGTTAGAATCAATCACAATGGAATTGTTGAAGTGAAAATTCAAGAGTTAGAATTAGCAAAATAAAATTGTAAATATTAGTTAAAAAGAAGTTCATGTATTTTGAGCTTCTTTTTTTTTTGATTTACCTTTACATTTAGGAATAATAATTGTAGTTTTAAATAAAAAATCAAGGTCATGAAAATTATACACTTTACTTTTATAATTTTGTTGTCATTATTTGTAACAAGCTGTGGAACAGTTCAAGTAAGTACAGATTACGACAGATCAACAAATTTTGCTTCATATAAAACTTATACTTTTCACCAAAAAGGATTAGATAAGTTAAAGGTTAACGATTTGGATAAGAATCGACTAATTAAAGCAATTGATGCACAAATGGCTACAAAAGGATTTACAAAAGTAAGTTCTGATGCAGACTTAGTTATTAATTTATTGACAAGTTCTAAAGAACAAGTTTCTGTAAATAATAACAATTGGGGCTACGGTCCTTATGGTTACTATGGCGGATATTACGGCGGAAATAGCGTTTCTTCTTATCAAGCAGGAACAATTGTAATAGACATTATTGATGATAAACGTAATATATTGGTTTGGCAAGGTGTTGGTTCTGATCTTAATTTGAGTAATATCAGTGCTAAAGCGGAAAGAATCCCGAAAGCAATTGAAGAAATTCTTGCTAAATTTCCTCCTCAACCAAAAAAATAAATTTTCGAAAATAATATAGAAAGTTCTTCATTTGGAGAGCTTTTTTTATGAAATGAAGTTTGTATTAAAAAAAGCTTTAATTTTGTTAAAATTATACAATAACTTATGAAAAATTTAAAAACCAATCTATTAAGTTTATTTCTTTTAAGTTTATCTACTTTTTCTTTTGCTCAAATCGAATTTGGAGTTAAAGGAGGTGTTGGACTTAGTAACACAACTATTGTTCATGGAGTTTCTAAAGAGAGAGTTGGATTTTTAGTTGGAGGAGTTGCAAAATATCAATTAACTACTCGAAACGAAAATCATTATTTACAAGCTGAAGTTTTATATACTACTCAAGGTGAATATTCGTTATATAAAGAAGGTGGAGAGAAATACAAAGCTTTCTTAAATTATATCAATATTCCAATTATGTATAAATACTATTTTGATGATCAAGGAAAAGATTTCTTCGTTGAAGGTGGTCCTCAATTAGGTTTCAAAGTATCAGAAAAATTTGATGAAAATGAACCTGAAAGAGAAAATAATGTTCCAAAATCGTTTGATTTAGCTTTTAATATCGGTGGAGGTTATTCTATTGATAGAAAATACGAAATTAATTTACGCTATCAATATGGTTTAATAGATAATTACGACTATAAACGTTGGGATAATGGAACAAATCGTTCATCATTTTTAACTTTAGGAATTACATATTTCTTCAAATAAATTCAAAACCGCTTTATAGCGGTTTTTTTATTATCTTGTTTTAAAATTTAGTCAATGAATTTTAAACAAATTATTATTTTAGGTTTTTTCTTAATTAGTAGTAATCTATTTGCACAAAATACAATTAAAGGAAAAGTGATTGATGAAAAATCGCTTCCAATTATTAATGCTGAAATCTATGTCGATAATTCTACGATTAAATCAAAAACGAACGAAAAAGGTGAATTTGAACTAAGTCTTCCTAATGGACAATATAACTTAATTGTTCGTGCAAGTTTGTTTGAAAATTATATTTTGAATGTTAATACAAATCAAATTACATTTTATAAAGTAGTTTTAGAACCTGAAGTGGTAGCGTTGCAAGAAACAGTTGTTCAAGCAATATCTAAAGAAGATTGGTTGTATTATTATCAGACTTTTTTGAAATTGTTTTTGGGAAGTAATGAAGCTGCAAAAAAATGCAAAATAGAAAATTCGAAAGACTTAAGGTTTAAATATGATAAAAATACACGACAATTATCTGCTACTTCTAGAAATCCTTTAATCATTACAAACAATTACTTAGGTTATAAAATCGAGTATGACTTGGTTGATTTTAATGTTGATTTTAAGTCAAATTATGTCTTAACTCTTGGAACAGCACTTTTTACTGAGTTAAAATCATCAGCTTCTAAAGAAAAAAAATGGCAAGAAAATCGTCGTAAATCTTATTTAGGAAGTATTACTCATTTTATGAAAGCAGTTTATGAGAATAAAATTGAGGAAGAAGGATATGATATAAAACGATTGATTCGCAAGGATAATCCTGAATACATAAAATTTAAAGAAGAAACTTTGTTAGGAGGTAGAATTGAAGGTAAAGTTCCTCCAAAAATAATTACTTACTTAGTTAATCAAAAAGTTCCATATGATAGTTTGAAAATCGTTGATAATAATGATCAGTATCTTAATTTTAAAGGATTATATTCAGTTGAATATAAAAATGAAAAAGAGGATTTGGACTATGCAAAACAGAATGGTGCAAAATATATTTCGAACCAACTTTCTATTTTCGCTATAAAAAGCGATTTATTAAAAATTGAAGAAAATGGTACATATTACCATCCTGCTAATTTGGTTGTTGAAGGATATTGGAGCTGGGAAAAAATAGCAAACATGGTTCCTATGGATTATAAAATTGAGTAATATTTAAAACCTATTTCTTAATTCCATAATAACGATGGCTTTTCTTTATTGCCCATTTTTCTTTAAAATGAATCCATTTTAGTTGAAAAATCTTGCGCATCAATTTATCGGTATAGCGCATAATAAATACATGATAAATGGTATTCATCACTTGAAAAAACTCATTAGGAAAGGCGCGTAAAGACATTGAAAATCCTGCTTCTAAATAACGATTATAATGCCAATAACCGCGTGGGATAAATAAAGCATCGCCATGATTCATGACAAAATCAAAACCTTTTGCGTATTTCAAAGCTGGGAATTTTTCGTAATCAGGATGATCATAATCAATTTCGTAAATTGTATGTACAGAAAGTGGAACTTTATATAAAGCTTTGGATTGTTTTGGATCAAACAACAAAATTCGTTTATCACCTTGGAACTGAAAATGAATGAAATCCGTCATATCGACATCATAATGCATCAAAACTTTGGCTTCACTTCCTCCAAAAAACAATGTTGGTAAACGTTCAAAATATTTTAAACCTAGATCAGGATAAGTGAAATTTTTGAGTAATTCGGGAATTTTATCTTTGATGATAAAGAAAAAAATTCTCAAATCAGAGGGCTCTTTTTTGATCAAATCTACATATTCATTAAACTTCATATGTGTAGCAGGAGTGTCCGAACTTTTGTTAGCATCAGCAGGTTTGCTATCGTATAAAGGTACAATTTGTTCTCCAGCTTTTTCTTTGATATAATCGAGATTCCATTTGTCAAAATCTTTCCAATTCTTCGCATAACCTTTCAATAACAAAGGTTTCCTTTTTTTGAGATAATTTTTGATGAAATCTTCTTTCGAAATTGATTCAACTGTATCAATAGTCTGAAATTGCATGCGTTTTAAAGTATTGGATTACTCAAAAATAGAGAATCTATCTGAATTAAAAACAAAAAAGCCAACATATTGTTGACTTTTCATTTATTCTGTTTCTTTAACCATTCGAATCAGATACGCCATATTCCGAATTACACTATTGTGTTTTTTTACAAATGGATTTTCTTTGTTCCAAACGTATCCCGCTAAAACAGCACAAATTTTTTCTTTGACATCAGGATTTTCAGGTTGATGGAAAAATAATTCTTGCAAATTTCCTGTGTACCATTCTTGCACATAAGTGGTGAAAACATCGATACCTTCTTTCATATAATCTTCGTAATCTGTCTGCCAGTCTACTTTTTCGCCATTCATTTCTTTAATAGCAAGCTTAGCAGCTTTCAAACCACTTTCTGTTGCGAAACAAACACCAGAAGAGAAGACAGGGTCTAAAAACTCGGTACTATTTCCTGTCAAAACATAACCATCTCCAAACATTTTAGTCACCGCAGCGGAATAATTTTTTAACCAAATTGGGTTAAATTCAAATGGTAAATTACCAAAACGATTGACGTAAAAATCGGATTTTTGAATTGCATTTTGCAAAGCTTCTGTTGTATCTTGATTGGTTGATAATTGATTGATATAATCTGTTGGGCCAACGATCCCTACACTTGTTTTTCCATTCGAAAAAGGAATTACCCACAACCAAACTTTCGTTTCAATAATATCAAAAGAAATCTGCGTTCTTTCTTGACCTTCAGGGCGACGAACATCATTAATATGTGTGAAAATTGCTGAATGTGGATTTAGTTTTGATGGACTATCAATATTTAATAATCGTGGTAAAACGCGTCCATATCCACTCGCATCAATCAAAAATTTTGCATTGATTTGATACGTTTCTCCATTTTGTTTTTTTACA
Source organism: Empedobacter sp. UBA2044 (assembly GCF_002333005.1). Lineage (NCBI taxonomy): Bacteria > Pseudomonadati > Bacteroidota > Flavobacteriia > Flavobacteriales > Weeksellaceae > Empedobacter > Empedobacter sp. UBA2044. The sequence continues at coordinate 55,567 of NZ_DDBA01000057.1, read as the reverse complement.
GTTGTAATCGATTTTTTTCCTTCAAATTGAACATCAATTACTTCTTCATTAAAACGCAAATCTGCACCTTTGTCTATAATTGCATCAGCTAAAGTCATGTCGAAATCAGCACGCGGAACTTGCCAAGTCCAATCTTGTCCTTTCCCAAACTTTTTACTGAAATCGAAAATACAAATTTGTTCGCCTCGAATAAATCTCGCACCAGGTTTTACTTCGAAATTTTGTTTCTCTAAATAAGGTAACAATCCAGCTTCTTCAAAATGATCCATAGAGCGAGGGATCAAACTTTCACCAACAACAATTCTGGGAAATTGAGTTTTTTCTAAAACAATAACTTTAATGTTTTTTTCTCTTAAATAGGCTGCTGCAACCGATCCCGAAGGTCCTGCACCAATGATTAAAACATCTGTATTTTCAATCATGACTTTTTGTATAGTTTTTTAATTATTTTTGCAACTGATTGAGGGAGTAAATAACCAAAATCGATAAATCTTTTACCTAATCAATAACATGACAAAATTAACAATTGACACTATAGAAAACATACTTTTTGAGAATAAAAAATTATTGCTTGATAAATCAACATTTGATCGTGTGGAGAATAGTTTTAAATTTTTAAAAGAATTTTCAAAAAATAAAATAATTTACGGCGTAAATACAGGTTTTGGACCAATGGCACAATATCGTATTGAAGATGAAAATACAATTCAGCTTCAATATAATCTAATCAGAAGTCATTGTACAGGAATTGGAGAACCGTTGACGTTAGACCAAACAAAAGCTGCGGTTATTGCACGTTTTAATACGCTTTCGTTGGGATATTCTGGGATTCATCCTTCAGTTTTAGTATTGATGCAAGAATTAGTAAACCGTGATATTTTACCTGTCATTTATCAACATGGAAGCGTTGGTGCTAGTGGAGATCTGGTTCAATTGGCGCATTTGGCTTTGACATTAATTGGAGAAGGAGAAGTTTTTTATAAAGGAGAAATCAAATCGACGAAAGAAGTGTTTGAACTTGAAAATCTTCAACCAATAGAAGTTCATATTCGCGAAGGTTTATCAATTATGAACGGAACTTCGGTAATGACGGGAATTGGAATGGTAAATTTGATTAAAGTTAATCAATTAATTAATCTTTCGATTACGTTAAGCTCGATGATGAATGAAATTGTACAATCTTTTGATGATCATTATTCAAAACCGTTGAACGAGGCTAAACAACATGTTGGTCAACGTTATGTGGCGAATAAAATGACCGATTTTTTGAATGATAGCAAATTAGTCAAAAAACGTGCAGACGAATTATATCAAGAACGTACTGAGAAAATTTTTGAAGAAAAAGTACAAGAATATTATTCGTTGCGTTGTGTTCCTCAGATTTTAGGACCAATTTATGATACTTGGAATGCCGCGAAAGAAGTACTAGAAAATGAAATAAATTCGGCGAGTGATAATCCAATTATCGATGTTGAAAATCAAACTGTTCATCATGGAGGAAATTTTCATGGCGATTATGTTTCATTAGAATTGGATAAATTAAAATTGGCTGTTACGCGTCTATCAATGCTAAGTGAACGTCAATTAAACTATTTAGTCAATCCAAAAATCAATAATATTTTACCACCTTTTGTCAATTTAGGAACGCTTGGTTTTAATTTCGGTTTGCAAGCTGCTCAATTTACGGCGACTTCTACAACAGCTGAAAATCAAACACTTTCTACGTCAATGTATGTGCATAGTATTCCAAACAACAATGATAATCAAGATATTGTGAGTATGGGAACAAATGCGGCTACGATTTGTGCAAAAGTGATTGATAATACGTTCGAAGTGTTGACGGTTCAGAGTATGGCTGTAACGCAAGCGATAGAATTTCTACAAATACAAGATAAATTATCTTCGAAAGGGAAAGCATTTTATGATTCGATTCGTAAAATTGTTCCTGTATTTAAAGAAGATGAGGTGATTTATCCTTATCTTAAGGAAGTTAAAAAATATTTACTAAATAATAAAGTAAACTAAAGCATGAAATGTGCAATTGTAACAGGTGGTTCTCGTGGAATTGGAAAAGCAATTTGTTTGAAAATTGCCGAAGAACATGATTATCATCTTTTGATAAATTATAATTCGAATGAAGCTGCTGCGTTAGAGACTTTGAAAGAAGTTGAAGCATTAGGAGGAACAGGAGAAATTTTAAAATTTGATGTGGCTGATGCAAATCAAACGCAACAAGTTTTAACCGAATGGACAGAGAAAAATACAGATGCAATTGTAGAAGTTATTGTAAACAATGCAGGTATTACGAAAGACAATTTGTTTATGTGGATTTCTCAAGAAGATTGGTCAAATGTGATTAATACAAGCTTGAATGGTTTTTACAACGTAACTCATTTCTTTATTAATCCATTATTGAGAAATAGATTCGGAAGAATTGTTAATATAGTTTCTGTTTCTGGTTTGAAAGGAACGCCAGGACAAACAAACTATTCTGCTGCAAAAGCTGCTGTGATAGGTGCTACGAAAGCATTGGCACAAGAAATAGCAAAACGTAATGTAACTGTGAATGCTGTTGCACCAGGTTTTATCGAAACGGATATGACAGATGAATTGGATCAACAAGAATTAAAGAAGTTGATTCCAGCAAATCGTTTTGGAAAAGCCGAAGAAGTTGCTGATTTGGTAAGCTTTTTGGTTTCTAAAAAATCGAGTTATATCACAGGAGAGGTTATTAATATAAATGGAGGAATTTATTCTTAGATAAAATGAGTCAAAGAGTAGTAATAACAGGAATGGGCATCTATTCTTGCTTAGGAACATCATTAGAAGAGGTAACAGAATCTTTGCGTCAAGGAAAATCAGGAATTATTTTTGATGAAGTACGCAAAGAATTTGGCTTTAAATCAGCTTTGACGGGAACTGTTCCAGTACCAGATTTGAAACCTTTTTTGAATCGTCGACAACGAATTACAATTGGTCAAGAAACAGAGTTCGCTTATATGGCAACTTTAGAAGCGTTGAAAAATGCTAATTTGACGGAAGAGTATATCAAGACTAACGAGGTCGGAATTATATATGGAAACGATAGTGTTTCAAAAGCAATTATTGATGCAATAGATATTGTTCGTGAGAAAAAAGATACTGAATTAATTGGTTCTGGAGCGATTTTCAAGTCAATGAATTCTACTGTAACCATGAATCTTGCAACAATTTTTGAGTTGACTGGAATTAGTTTTACGATTAGTGCAGCTTGTGCAAGTGGTTCGCATTCGATTGGATTAGGTTATATGATGATCAAAGATGGTCTGCAAGATATGATTATTTGTGGAGGAGCACAGGAGATTAATAAGTATGCAATGGCAAGTTTTGATGGTTTGGGTGTTTTTTCCGAAAATGAAGCAAATCCTACACAAGCTTGTCGTCCTTTCGATAAAAATCGTGATGGATTGGTGCCGAGTGGAGGTGGAGCAACATTGATTTTAGAAAGCTATGAATCCGCAGTAAAACGTGGTGCGCCAATTATTGCTGAGGTTTTGGGTTATGGTTTTTCGTCGAATGGTGGACATATTTCTACGCCAAATGTAGATGGGCCAGCAATTGCAATGAATAGAGCGTTGAAACAAGCAAAAATTTCTGCTGATGAAATTCAATATATCAATGCACATGCGACTTCTACGCCAGTTGGTGATGCGAACGAAGCAAAAGCGATTGACCAAGTTTTTGGAAAAACGAAACCTTTTGTAAGTTCTACAAAATCGATGACGGGACACGAATGTTGGATGGCAGGAGCAAGTGAGATTATTTATTCTAACTTAATGATGATGAATAACTTTATTGCACCAAATATTAATTTCGAAGAAGCAGACGAAGATTCAGTTAAATTAAACATTGTTAAAGAAACCTTAAATAAAGAATTTGATGTATATTTGTCGAATTCTTTTGGATTTGGTGGAACGAATTCTGCCTTAGTAATTAAAAAATTTAACTCCTAATATGGTGAAAAGTAAAATCGCTGAAAAATTAAATGCTATCTTAATTGATGAATTTGAAGTTGATCCTTCTGTGATTTCAGAGGAAAAAAATATTAAAGAATCTTTAGATTTAGATAGTTTGGACTATGTTGATTTAGTGGTAATCATTGAATCTAATTTCGGTGTGAAATTAATTAAAGAAGATTTTCAAAATATGATAACTTTTGAAGATTTCTATGCAATTGTAGAACAAAAGTTAGAGAATAAATAACAGATATGAAACAATGGGATGGTCGTTCTAAAGGAACGGTCCTGGGATACAAAATATTTGTCAACGTTATGAAAAAGCTCGGAATTAAGGCTGCTTACTCAGTCTTAATTTTTGTAGCTTTTTATTATTTTATAACGGCTTATAGCAGTAACAAATCTATTTACGAATACTTTCGTTATCGATTAAATTTTTCGGTTTTCAAATCAATTTTAAGTGTTTACAAAAGTTACTATACTTTTGGACAAGCCTTGATTGATAAAACAGCGATTAATGCAGGTTTACGTAACAAATATTCGTACGAATTTGATGGAATAGAATTATTAAGAAATCTATTGAATCAAAAACAAGGCGGAATCTTAATAAGTGCACATGTTGGTAATTTCGAAGTTGCTGAACATTTTTTTGCAGATATTGACTTTGATTGTCAAATTAATTTGGTTACAACAGATTTAGAACGAAATGTTATCAAAGAATATTTAGAAAGTATTTCGAAGAAACCTTCGGTAAAGTTTATCTTGATTCAAGAAGATTTATCTCATATTTTCGAAATAAATAATGCGCTTAGTCGAAACGAATTAATTTGTTTTACAGGAGATCGTTATTTCGAGGGAAATAAAACGATGTCTGAAGTGCTCCTTGGAAAACAAGCTAATTTTCCTGCAGGACCATTTTCTATTGCTTCTCGCTTGAAAGTGCCCGTTGCTTTTGTGTATGTAATGAAGGAAAAAAATCTACACTATCACTTATATGCGCGTCAAGCAAATTTCAAACATCGTGATGCAAATGCACTTTTGAAAGAGTTTTGCGTCAATCTAGAAACCATTGTAAAAAAATATCCTTATCAATGGTTTAATTATTTCGATTTTTGGATGTAAATTAGCCCACAATATGAATTTTCAAACCACTAAAAAACCTAAACTTTTACATGAAATGCAACGTATTAGTTGTTTATTACTCTCAGTCAGGACAGTTAAATGAGATTGTCGATCAAACAACATATGATTTAGTTCAAAATCAAGATATTAATTTAACGAAATACAAGATAGAAATGGAAGAGGAATTTCCTTTTCCGTGGGATTTTTATTCTTTTTTCAATGCTTTTCCAGATAGTTTTCTTCAAAAAGAAAAGAAGATTAAACCAATTCCGACTGAAATCTTGAATCAGAAATATGATTTAATTTTATTGTATTATCAAGTTTGGTTTTTATCACCATCTATTCAAATAAATTCTTTTTTAAAGGATAAACAAGTACAGCAAATTTTAGAAAATTCTAAAATAATTACAATTAGTGGTTCGCGAAATATGTGGTTTTTGGCACAAGAAAAAATCAAAACCATATTAAAAGAACGACAGTCTAAATTAGTCGGAAACATCGCATTGGTCGATCATACACCAAATTTAGTAAGTGCAATGACAATTGTAAATTGGATGTTTTCGGGCGTTAAAAAACGAATGTTCAATTTGTTGCCTTTGCCAGGAATTAGTGAAAAAACTATTCAAGAAAGTAGAAGATTTGGTAAAATTATTCTAAATTCAATCCAAAATAATAATTACTCTAATCTACAAGAAAACTTAATTGAATCTGGAGCCGTTGAGGTAAAACCTTTTTTAGTTTCTGTTGATACAAAAGGGAATCGAATGTTTAAAGTTTGGTCTAAAATTATTGATTCTAAACAAGGTAAACAGCGAGAAAAGTATTTGAAATTCTTTTATTATTATTTAATTTTAGCTATTTGGATAATATCTCCACTAGTAAATTTGTTATATATTATATTTTATCCGTTCAACTATTTTAAATATAAAAAACAGGTAAAATATTTTCAAGGAATAGAATAATATGCAAAATGTATATATAACGAAAACGTCGAAGTTTTTGCCAAATCAACCAATTTCTAACGAAGAAATGGAAGATTTTTTAGGAAAAATTAATCAAATTCCTTCAAAAGCTCGAAGAATCGTTTTAAGAAATAATGGAATCAAAACGCGTTATTACGCTCTCGATAAAACTGGAAATGTCACACATTCTAATGCCGAATTGACGAGTAATGCAATTACAAATTTATTTGATACACAGTTCACAAAAAATGAGGTAGAAGTGTTGTCTTGTGGGACTTCAACGCCAGATTTGTTGTTGCCTTCTCATGCCGCGATGGTACACGGTTTATTGCAAAATAGTGTTTCGGTAGAGTTAAATTCTTCTTCGGGAGTTTGTAATTCGGGGATGAATGCGCTGAAATTTGGTTATCTTTCGGTAAAGTCAGGTAATTCTAAAAATGCAGTTTGTTCAGGTTCTGAGCGAGTTTCGACATGGATGAAAGCAGAAAAATTTGAGCATGAAGTTGAGAATTTAAAAGAATTAGAAGAGCAACCAATTATAGCATTCAAAAAAGATTTTTTACGTTGGATGTTATCAGATGGGGCCGCAGCTTTTTTATTGCAAAATCAACCAAACGAAGATTCGATTTCGCTTAAAATAGAGTGGATGGAATCTTATTCTTACGCACACGAATTGGAAACATGTATGTATGCCGGAGGTGATAAATTACCGAATGGAGAAATGAAATCTTGGAGCGATTTTTCTTCGGAAGAATGGTTAAAAGAATCCGTTTTTTCTTTGAAACAAGATGTCAAAGTTCTGAATGATAATATTTTGATAAAAGGCGTAGAAAGCATGAAAGCTGCAATGGATAAACATCAATTATCTTCAAATGAAATTGATTATTTATTACCGCATGTCTCGTCAAATTATTTTGTTCAAGGTTTATATGACGAATTTTGTAAGAGAGATATTTATATTCCGTTAGAGAAATGGTTTATGAATTTAAGCAAAGTTGGAAATGTGGGTTCAGCGTCTGTTTTTTTGATGCTTGACGAACTATTTCAAGACGGAAATCTTAAAAAAGGAGATCGTATTATGCTTTGTGTACCAGAAAGTGGGCGTTTTTCGTATTCGTACGTCTATTTAACAGTCGTTTAAAAAATGAATAAAATACAATTACCCAATCATACAATAGGATTTATCAAACAATTGATTCCACAGCGTGAACCAATTATTATGGTAGATGCTATTTTTGAATATGAAGAGGAAAAAGTTGTTGGAGGCTTAACGGTCAAAAACGATTCGATTTTTGTCGAAAATAATCAATTGAAAGAATCTGGAATATTAGAACACATGGCACAAACAGTTGCTTTGTATACAGGTTATCAATTTTACATTCGAGATGAATCGGTTCCAACAGGATATATTGGCTCGATGAAATCAATAGAGATTAATCGTTTGCCAAAAGTGAATGAGAATTTAACAACAACAGCAACTATTTTGCACGAAGTAATGGGAGTGACTTTGGTTTCGATTGAAACAAAGATAGAAGGAGAAGTAATTGCAAAAGGAGAGATGAAAACAGTGATTGCAGAAACATAATTTTATGAAAGTAAATCAGGAAATTGATATTCAACAATTTCTTCCACATCGTGAACCAATGCTTTTTGTAGACAAGATTTCTTGGATTGAGAAAACCTATGTTGAAGCTTTATTTACGATAAAATCGAATCAATTATTTATTCAGAACGAATATTTTGCAGAAGTTGGTTTATTGGAAAATATGGCGCAAGTTTGTTCGACAATTATTGGACAAAATTATTTTATCAATTTTTCTGATGTACATAAAGGTGATGTAATAGGTTTTATTAGTTCGATTAAACAAGCTGAAATTATGCAATTGCCAAAAGTTAATCAAACCATTATAACAAAAGCAACGTTGTTAGAAGTTTTTGATTACGATGAATTTACAATTAGTTTGATGCAAGCAAAAGTTATATTGAATGACGAAATAATTGCGACAGCTACAATGAATTTAATGCTTCAAAACCATAAAAAATGAAACAATCTGAAGTACCACAAGATAAAGGACATCTCAAGAATTTCAACGAAGTTTATTACGCAATTGATGAACAGGGAGAATTCTCCCAAACATTGAGTGCGGGTTGGGAAGCGAAGAATATTGTTCAGTCCGAAACCTTAAAAATTTTGGAGGAACGTATAGAGGAAGCAAGACAAAAAGTAATTGATGGAAAAGCAAGTCCAATTTTATATTTCATGGAATTGAAACGTATGGATTGGGAAATTTTGTCTAATTATGTCGAAATTTGGAAGATTTTTGTCAAAAGACATGCGAAACCAACTGTTTTCTCAAAATTAAAAGAATCAACACTAAAAAAATATGCCGAAGCTTTTGAAATTTCGGTTGATGAATTAAAAAACTTTGATGGAAACCATAACTGATTTTAAACATTTTCAATCAGCACATTGCGAAAATGGAGTAGCATCTAATTTATTAAAAAATAAAGGAATTGAGATTTCAGAACCAATGATTTTTGGAATTGGCTCAGGACTTTTTTTTGTGTTTTTACCTTTTCTAAAAGTCAATCACGCACCTGCAATTAGTTATCGTCCGATGCCAGGAATGATTTTTAATCGTGCAGCAAAAAATCTTGGTATAAAGGTTAAACGTCATAAATTTCGCTCTACAAAATCTGCCCAAACATTCTTAGATGAACAGCTTTTGGCCAATCGACCTTGCGGCTTACAGGTTGGTGTGTATAATTTAACTTATTTTCCAGAAGAATATAAATTTCATTTTAACGGACATAATTTAGTTGTTTTCGGTAAGCAAGATCAAACGTATTTAATCAGTGATCCTGTGATGCAAGAAACGACAAAGTTGACTGAAAATGAGTTAGAAAAAGTGCGTTTTTCGAAAGGTGTTTTAGCACCAAAAGGACATTTATATTATCCTGAATTTATTCCAGAAAATATAGATTTTGAGAAAGCAATCAAAAAAGGAATTAAGAAAATGTGTCGTGAAATGTTAGCACCAGTTCCGATTGTTGGTGTTCGAGGAATCAGAATGGTTGCGAAACGAATTAAAAAAATGCCAAAGAAAATTGGGAATGCAAAAACGAATTATTTTTTGGCACAAATGATTCGAATGCAAGAAGAGATTGGGACAGGAGGTGGAGGTTTTCGTTATATTTATGCTGCTTTTTTACAAGAAGCTTCACAAAAATTGTATCAACCAAATCTGAATGATTTTGCCTTAGAAATTTCTGCAATTGGGGATAAATGGCGAGATTTAGCTCTAAATGCATCAAGAGTTTATAAAAAACGAAACAATGCACAAGATATTTACGATGTGATTTCGGATCAATTATTGGAATTAGCAGATTTGGAAGAATCGTTTTTTAAACGTTTAAGAAAAGCAATTTAGTCACAGATGATTGAAATTGAAAAATTATATAAAAAATATAAAAATTCTGATGTTTTTGCGCTAGAAGATTTTTCTTTGACGATAACACAGAACGAAATTCACGGTTTACTTGGTCCAAATGGAGCAGGGAAAACAACCTTGATGTCGATACTTTCTGGATTGATTAAACCAACTTCTGGTAATGTTGTGATTCAAAATTTAAATCAAAAAACAGATTTAAAAAAGATTCAAAAAATCATTGGAATTGTTCCGCAAGAATATGCGTTGTATCCAACGTTGACAGCGAGAGAAAATTTAGAATTTTTTGGAAAAATTTATAAAGTTCCTTCAAAAGAATTACACGAAAAGATTCAGCTTTTGACTGAAAAAGTAGGAATGAGTAAGTTTTTAGATAAAAAAATTGATTCTTTTTCGGGAGGAATGAAACGTCGCATTAATTTATTGGCAGGAATTCTTCATCAGCCAGAAATTCTTTTTTTAGATGAGCCAACTGTTGGCGTTGATATACAATCAAAAATTGCATTATTAGACTATTTACAAGAGCTTCATCAACAAGGAATGTCGATTGTTTATACATCTCATCATATGGCAGAAGCCGAAGATTTTTGTACGCAAGTCACGATTATGAATCAAGGAAAATCAATTGTTACAGCTGAACCGAAAGAATTAATCAAGCAAGTGAATGTATATAATTTGGAGGAAGCTTTTGTTAATTTAACTAAATTATCGTGATATGTTGAGCCAACTTTTAGCATGTATAAAGAAAGAAATTTTATTACTTATTCGTGATATTGGCGGATTGGTGATTCTTTTTATTATGCCTTTGATTTTGGTTATTACGGTGACTAAAATTCAGAAAAGTACCTATGATTCTTTTGCTGAAGCAAGTATTCCTGTTCTATTTATTGATCATGATCAAGGTAGTATTTCTGCGATTGTAAAAAAACATATTTCACATTCAGGAAATTTAAAAATTGTAACTGAATTAAATGGGAAAAAATTAACGGAAGATGAACTGAAAACTGAAGTTTTTAAAGGAAAATACCAAGTTGGAATTGTAATTCCAGCGAAATTATCAAAGGATTTGAATTATAAAATCAATCAAAATGTTGAGAAAATTCTGAACGAATTTGCTTTTGATAGCACGCAAGTTAAATATAATCAACAAGTCAATCCAAAAACGATTAAATTATACTTTGATCCTGCAACTTCATTGGCTTTCAAAGAAAATGTGTCGAATGTTTTGGATAAATTAATTACAGATACTGAGAATAAAAGTATTTACAAAGCATTTCAACAAGAGATGGGATCAAATGATTTAGGATTTCAAAATGAGAAGTTTATTCATTTTCAAGAGATTGTTCCTGAAGATTCTAAATCAGTTTTGAAACCAAATGTTACACAACATAATGTGCCTGCATGGACATTATTTGCGATATTTTTTATTGTTGTTCCGCTTTCTATCAACATTGTAAAAGAAAAAAGTTTAGGCACACATATTCGACTATTAACAAGTCCAATGCCTTATTCTGTTCAAATTATCGGAAAAACCATCACGTATTTAATCATAAGTTTATTGCAATTTACAATGATTTTATGTGTCGCTAAATTAGTCTTTCCATTGATTGATTTACCAGGTTTCAAAACGGATGGCATATTATTTTCTATTTACGGATTAACTATATTTGCTTCTTTGGCAGCAATTGGATTAGGACTTTTAATAGGTACAATTGCGAAAACCCAAGAACAATCTGCACCTTTTGGAGCGACTTTAGTCGTTATTTTAGCTGCAATTGGTGGTGTTTGGATTCCAGTTTTTGCGATGTCAGATTTTATGCAACATTTTGCGAAAATATCACCGATGAATTGGGCACTCGATGGCTATTATAGTTTAATTCTGCGAAATCAATCTTTTCTTCAGATTGTTCCGAATATTATTTTGTTAACTTTGTTCTATATTATTACCTTGTTTGCCGCTATATATTATGATAAGTTCAGAAGAGAAGATTAAAACATTAGTACATAATTCCAATTTCGCAGTACGATTCAATGAAACCGATCCGTTGGGAATCGTGTGGCATGGGAATTATATTACGTATTTTGAAGATGGAAGGGAAGCTTTTGGACGTCATTTTGGGATTAGTTATTTGGATATTCAAAAAAGCGGATTTGTAACACCAATCATTAAGTCGGTTTGTGAACATAAATTTCCATTGAAATATGGCGATAAATGTAGAGTAGAAACAACTTTTGAAGATACTTTGGCTGCTAAAATGATATACAGATTCAAGATTTTCAATCAAGATGAAAAATTGGTTTGTATTGGAGAAACGACTCAAGTTTTTTTAGACAACGAAGGAGATTTAATGTTAACATTGCCACCATTTTTTGAAGAATGGAAGAAAAAAGTAGGATTGTTGTAATGGAAAAAGTTTACATTAATCGTGCAAATATTTTAACGCCTTTCGGAAATTCAATTGAAACAAATTGGAATGAATTGTTGAAAGGAAATTCGGCTGTTTCTAAAATTGATTCATTTGGTCATTTAAAGAATTTTTATGCTGGGAAAATTGAGGATGATATTTTCTTAAATTTAAAAAATGAACTAAAAGATAATCAACATTATACACGATTAGAAATAATTGGTATTTCAGCTCTTCAATCTATTATTGAAAAATCAAAAATTTCACAACGAACTGCTTTTGTACTTTCAACTACAAAAGGAAATATTGATCAACTTTCTGATTCTTTAGAAAAAGTTTCAATTCCAAATTTTGCAAAGAAAATTGCAGATTATTTTGGATTTAAAACTGAACCAATTATCATTTCAAATGCTTGTGTTTCTGGAGTTTTAGCAGTTAATGTTGCAAAACGTTTCATTGAAATTGATGAGTTTGATGATGCATATGTTTTGGCTTTGGATGAGTTGACAGATTTTGTTTTGACAGGTTTCAATTCTTTTCAAGCAATGGATTTTGAATTATGTAAACCATTTGACAAAGATAGAAAAGGTGTTAATTTAGGCGAAGCTGCGGCTTGTGTTTATCTTTCAAAAAGTCAAGAAGAAAATAGTTTTCAGATTTTGGGTGAATCTTCAATTAACGATGCAAATCATATTTCTGGACCATCTCGAACGGGTGAAGGTTTGGTCTTGAGTATAGAAGTCGCGATGAAAGAAGCCAATATTTCATCAAATGAAATTGATTATATTTCGGCACATGGAACGGCGACATTGTATAACGATGAAATGGAAGCAATTGCTTTTAATCGTTTACAAATGGATAAAACTCCGACAAATAGTTTAAAAGCTTTTTATGGACATACATTGGGCGCTTCTGGATTGTTGGAATTAATTATTGCGATGAAGCAAGCTGAAGAAAATTTAGTTTTGAAAAGTCATAATTTTAGTGAAATAGGAACTTCAGTTCCATTAAATATTTTGAATGAAAATCTTCAAAAAGAAGTCAATATTATCTTGAAAACTTCATCTGGTTTTGGAGGAAGTAATGCTGTAATTATTCTAAAAAAAGTTCAGAATGACTAAAGTTGAGATTAAAAACGAACAAGTTTGGTTGAATGATGAACTTCATTTTGAAGATTCTTCAGGAGATTTTGGTATATTTTCGAAAAATTTCTTCAAATCTTTCGAAATTGATTATCCAAAATTTTATAAAATGGATTATCAAAGTAAATTAGCTTTTTTAGCTGCCGAAATTTTGTTGAAAGATGAGAATACTTTAAATGAAAATCAAGATATTGCATTGGTTTTTGCAAATCGAAATTCGAGTTTAGAATCAGATTTGAAACATCAACAAAGTATTCAATCTACTGATGAAATTTTTCCAAGTCCTGCTGTTTTTGTTTATACATTAGCAAATATTTGTTTAGGTGAAGTAAGTATTCGTCATGGATTGAAGACAGAAAATGCTTTTTTTATTTCGAAAAATTTTAATGAAGAACAATTAAAAAAATATGCGAATTATTTAATTCGAAAAAACAAAGCAAAGAAAGTTGTTTTGGCTTGGGTAGATTATTTACAAGGTGATTACGAAGCGAAAATGTACTTAATAGATTAAAAACAATATTAGTTTACAATAAAAAATACTATGGAAAATTTAATTAACGACTTAAAAGTAAAAATTATCGAAATTTTAAACCTTGAAGATGTATCAGTAGAGGATATCAAAAATGATGATCCTTTATTTGGTGACGGTTTGGGATTAGATTCAATCGATGCTTTGGAGTTGATTGTTTTATTGGATAAAGAATATGGAATCAAAATTACTGATCCAAAAGAAGGAAAAACAATCTTTCAATCGGTAGAAGTAATGGCAGATTATATTGAAAAAAATAGAACAAAATAATGCATAAAAAAGTTGGAATAACAGGAATGGGAATTATTTCGGCAATTGGTAAGAATGTCGAAGAGAATTTCGATTCATTAATTCATCAAAAGCATGGTTTATCATGCCTTGAAAATTTTGATTCTATTCATAAAAATGAAATTTTTGTAGGTGAAATTAAATTATCGAATGATGAATTAGCAACTTTTTTAAACTTATCTTCAGAGAATAATTTCTCTCGAACAGCGATGTTAGGACTAATAGCTGTGAAAGAAGCTCTGAAAAATGCAGGAATCGAAAACGTAAATGAAGTCAGAACAGGACTGATTTCTTCGACAAGTGTGGGAGGAATGGATATGACGGAAAATTATTTTTTGGATTATGAAAACCTGCCCGAGAAACAAAAGTATATTTCGAGTCACGATGCGGGCGCTTCTTCCAATCAAATTGCAAATGAAATTGGTTTGAAAGGCTTTGTTTCTACAATTAGTACGGCTTGTTCTTCGGCTGCGAATGCGATTATGTATGGAGCGCGCTTGATTAATTCAGGAAAATTAGATAGAGTGATTGTTGGCGGAACGGATGCTTTGTCAAAATTTACCATTAATGGATTCAAAAGTTTGATGATTTTGAGTGATGAGTTTAATCAACCATTTGATGAAAATCGAAAAGGTCTAAATCTTGGTGAAGCAGCAGCTTATTTAGTTTTAGAATCAGAAGAATCAGTTCAAAAGTCAAATAAAAAAGTTCTTGGTTATTTAGTTGGTGCTGGAAATGCTAATGATGCATTTCATCAAACAGCTTCGTCTGAAAATGGAGAAGGAGCGTATTTGGCGATGAAAAAAGCGTTCGAAACTTCTATTATTCAGCCTTCAGAAATCGATTATATTAATGTTCATGGAACTGCAACAAACAATAATGATATAACAGAAGGTCGAGCTTTGAAGAGAATTTTCCGAGAAAATGTCCCTAATTTTAGTTCTACAAAACCATTTACAGGTCATACGTTGGCTGCTGCAGCGAGTGTAGAAGCGGTATTCAGTTTGTTGAGTATTCAACATAATCTTGTTTATCCAAATCTTAATTTTCAATCTCCGATTGAAGAGTTGAATATCTTTCCGACCACAAAATTGGAAAAGAAAGATATTGAATATGTGTTATCAAATTCGTTTGGTTTTGGAGGAAATTGTTCAACTTTAATTTTTTCTAAATCATGAAAGAAGTATTTGTAAACGGATTAGGCTTTGTAAATGTGCGATTTATAGATATAATAACTGATGATTTTCTTCCTTTAGAAGCTTCTATTACTAAGGCAAAATCGCCTTCGTTAAAAGATATTATTTCTCCTGCGATGAGTCGTAGAATGGCTTCTGGTGTAAAAATGGGAATTTATTCTTCTCTAAAAGCATTGAATGAGGCAGGAATTAAACAACCAGAAGCAATAATTACTGGAACTGCTTTGGGTTGTTTGGTTGATTCTGAGAAGTTTTTGACAAATATTATTCAAAACAAAGAAGAGTTTTTGACGCCAACAGCTTTTATTCAATCTACGCACAATACAGTTGGTTCTCAAATTGCTTTGCATCTTGGTTGTAATGCGTATAATTTCACGTATACAAATGGTTTTAATTCGTTTGAAAATGCACTTCTAGATGGTTTTTTACAAGTTGAAAATCAAGAAGTAAATAACGTTTTGGTTGGTGGAATTGATGAAATTGGAGAAAGAACATATCAGTTGTTACAATTAATTGGTGAGATTGAATCAGAAGAAAATCAAGGAATTAAATATAGTGAAGGTGCTCATTTTTGTGTTTTATCTAATAAAAGAAATGAAAATTCTTATACAAAAGTTTTAGATGTTTCTATTTTAAATCAATTTGAAGATTTATATTCCGAAATTTTAAAATTCATTCAATTGAATCATATTGATTTAACCGATATTGATTCGATTATTTCTGGTGAAAATTTATTGAATATTAATGATTTAAATCAACTTGAGTTATTTGGATACAAAGATTTTATTGGAGAATTTGGAACTTCCTCTGCTTTCGGATTTGTGTTAGGTTGTGAATTATTGAAAAATCAAACTTTACCAAACCAATTCAAAAAGAATGACGTAAAAGCTGAAAGTTATAAAAACGTACTTTTAGTGAATGGTCATAAAGGTAAAGATTTGAGTTTAGTATTGCTTCAATCGATATGAAATTCAGAGTAGTCACAATCCTTTTTGTAGTTATACTAATTTGTTTATCAATTGGTTGTTTTACAAAAGGTTTGTCTTTTTTTTATTTGTTTATACCTTTTATTATTTGGTTGTTATTGACAATTTTTGGAGCTTTTGAAATTCGATTTAACTATTTTTTGAAAGCTTATCATCGAGGAAATAATCATTCAGAGAAAATAATTTCTCTTACTTTTGATGATGGACCGACGGAATTTACACTAAGAATTTTAACCATTTTAGAAAAAAATAGTGCAAAAGCAACTTTTTTTTGCATTGGTAGACAAATCGAAAATTATCCTGAAATTCTTGAAATAACTCATCAATCAGGACATTTGATAGGGAATCATACATTTCATCACTCTTCTAAAAATGGTTTTTATTCAACAGAAAAAATCATTGATGAAATCGTTTCTACCAATCAACTTATTGGAGAAAAAATAAACGTTACGACGAAAATTTTTAGACCACCTTTTGGTGTCACAAATCCACATATAGCAAAGGCTTTAAATAAAACACAACATAATGTAATTGGTTGGGATATTCGTTCTTTGGATACAGTTATCAATGATGAAAAAAAATTATTGAACCGAATTACTGGTCAAATAAAGCCTGGTTCTATTATTTTGATGCACGATACTTCAGACAAAACTGCGAATGTTTTAGAGCAATTATTCGTATTTTTACAAAAGGAAAATTATAAAGTAGTTCCATTAAATGAACTCTTGAAAATTGATGTATATGAAAACTAAAATCTTCATTTTATTAGCTTTTTTTCACTTGACAATTTTTGCGCAAGAAAGTAAAATGAGTAATGCTGAAATTGAGAATTTCAAAAAAGATATTATAGCTGATTCTAAGAAAATACAAACGTTGACGGCTGATTTTACACAATATAAAGTGATGAGTTTCTTGGATAAACCAATTGTTTCGAAAGGAAAATTGTACTTGCAAAATCCTAAAGCGATGCGTTGGAATTATACACAACCAATTGATTATAATGTGATTTTTAACAATGGAAAAATTTACATTAATGATGAAGGGAAAAAATCGAGTGTAGATTTGCAAGGAAATAAAAAATTTGAAAAATTAAATCAATTAATTGTCGGAAGTGTAAGTGGAAATTTGTTTGATACAAACGATTTTATCATAACTTTTGCGAAAACTGATAAATCTCGAATTGCAAAATTACAACCAAAAATAAAGGATGTAAAAAAGTACATCAAAGAAATTCAGTTGACGTTTTATTCAGGTCAATCAACGGTTACAGAAGTCAAATTAATTGAACCTTCGGATGATTACACGAAAATTTTATTTACCAACAAATCTTTAAATAAAATAATCAATGCGTCTGTTTTTAATCCTTAGTTTTTTCATTTTAACCTCTTGTGGAACGACTTACAAAATTGCTGATATACAAGAACAACAAAAGGATGAAAGGGAGTTTTTGAACCCATATTTTAGTTCAATTGATAAAGAATATAGTTATCGTTTCAAGATTACGTTCATGAAAAATGAAATGAAAGGTAATTTTGTTGTGAAAAAATTGGGTTACAACTCGCATCGTGTGGTAATGACGTCTGATTTTGGGAATACGTTATTCGATTTGTCAGTTACAGACCACGATTATACATTGAATTATGCGATGCCAGATTTGAATAAAAAAGTGGTTGTAAAAACTCTTGCAGAAGATTTACAAGCTATTTTTAAGAATGATTTTCAAGTTGATGAGCATATAAAAACGACAGATCAAACGATTTTAAAATCAAAAGAAGTGAGTTTAATTTTTGCTAAGAATGAATCAAATTATTTTAAAGAATTGGTTCATTTAAAGAAGAATAAAATAAAAACGATTAATCAATTTTCTGGAGATCAAACAGATTTTCCTGATCAGATTTTAATCAAACATAATCACTTCAATTTAAGTATCACACTTACAAAAGTAAATATACAATTAGAGGAAGAGTAAACTAACGTACAAATCATCTTTTTTTAGATTATATTTGTAACTCAAAACTATTACAAATGCTTATTCCTAATCTATATATCATTAAAAATACTGAGAAAATTGATGAAAATAATTTTAAAGTTCAAATTGAATTAAATCCAAATCATCAAGTTTTCGAAGGTCATTTTCCAAATAATCCAATTACACCTGGTGTTTGCATGATGCAGATAATAAAGGAGATAACAGAAGGTTTTGTTTCGAAAGATTTGTTTTTGTCTAAAGTTTCTAATGTGAAATTTATGGCGACAATAAATCCGTTTATTAATCCTATTTTGGATTTGAGTTTGAATGTTGTTTGTGAAAATAATGAAGTGAAAGTGAAAAATTCTTCATTTTTTGAAACGACAAATGCGTTAAAATTTAGTGCAATTTATAAAGTTTTGGATTAATGAAAACTCTATTATCTATTTTTTTATCGGTTTCATTTTTCTTTGGATTAACCTTATCCGAATTGAGAACAGATTTTGAAAACGCTTCGAAATCATCGAATAATGTATCTGTTTTGTATAATAAATTAGATAATTATTCAGGTGATAATCAAACAATTATTGCATATAAAGGAGCGTCTAAAATTCTGAAAGCAAGGTATATAAAAGATAAGGAAACGAAGAAACAATATTTTACAGATGGAGCAACTTTGATCAATAATTCGATAAAAAAGGACTCGAAAGATGTTGAAAATCGTTTAATTCGATTGATTATTCAAGAGAATATTCCAAAGTTTATCAAATACAATCAAAATATACAAGAAGATAAAACATTTATTGTCGAAAATTATAGTTCTGCACCAAAAGAAGTTAAAACTTTGGTGAAATCTTACGCCAAAAAATACAATACTTTTACAGCGCAACAGCTGAAAAAACTAAATTAATCAATGGATTTTTCGATTATTCGACATAAAATAGACGAACAAAAAGTTTGTGTACTTATTCCGACTTACAACAATCATAAAACATTGAAGCGTGTGATTGACGGAGTTTTAGATTACACGAATCAAATTATAGTTATAAATGATGGATCGACGGATTCTACTTCTGAAATTTTAAAAGATTATCAGAATCAGTTTATTGTTGTTGAACTTTCAGAGAACAAAGGAAAAGGAAATGCACTACGTATTGGTTTTAAAACTGCGCGAGAAAAAGGCTACCATTATGCATTGACAATCGATTCGGATGGTCAACATTTTCCACATGATATTCCAAATTTTATTACAGAATTAGATCAAAAAAATAAACCTGTTTTAATTATTGGAAGTCGTCAAATGGAACAAGATGGAATTCCGAAGAAAAGTAGTTTTGGAAATAAGTTTTCTAACTTTTGGTTTTGGTTCGAGACTGGAATTAAGCTGAATGATACACAATCTGGTTATCGTTTGTATCCGTTGAAATTTATTCCGAAAAAGTTTTGGACAAATAAATTCGAATTCGAAATTGAGATTATTGTACGAACAGCTTGGAAAGGAATTGAGGTGACCAATATTCCGATTGATATTTTGTACGATCCAAACGAACGCGTTTCACATTTTCGTCCATTTCAAGATTTTACGAGAATTAGTATTTTGAATACTTTTCTGGTTTTTTTGACGATTTTTTACATCAAACCACGAAATTTTTTCTTCAGTTTCAAAAAAAAAAATATACGAACATTCATTAAAGAAGATATTCTAGGGAGTAATGATAGCAATAAAGTAAAAGCGCTTTCAATTGCTTTGGGAATTTTTCTTGGAATTGCACCATTTTGGGGCTTTCAAACTTTTTTATCCATTTTTTTAGCGTCGATGTTTCGTCTTAATAAAGTGATTAGTTTCTTTTGTTCCAACATTAGTATTCCGCCAATGATTCCGATAATTATTTATCTTTCTTTGTTGACTGGGGGATTTATTTTGCAAGACAATTTTCAATTGGATTTGAGTTTGGTTTCTTTTGAAATTATCAAAAAAAATCTGCTTCGTTATATTGTCGGAAGTTTAGTTTTAGCTACTTTTTGTAGTATTGTTAGTGGAATTGTAAGTTATTTTTTATTAACTTATTTCAGTCAAAAGACAATTAAGAATGCATAAATTTTTCTACAACATATTTTTACAAATCAAGGCAAATAAATGGTTGAGTGTATTATTTTTTATTCTCTTTTTACTTGGTTGTGTTTTTTTTTCAAATCGACTAAAATTTGAAGAAGATATTACGCGAATCATTCCGAAAGATGAGAAAAATGATGCAATGGCAAAGGTTATTGCTCAATTAAAATTTACGGATAAAGTTGCGGTGATTATCGAAAAAGATAAAGCTGGAACGTTGGATGATATGACGGCGCAAGCAACAGATTTTTTAGATAGTGTTCAGCCGTTAAGTAATTATTATAATGATATTCAAGGTCAATATGATTTAGATAATTTTGCTTCGACTTTTGATTTCGTTCATCAAAATTTGCCACTTTTTTTAGAGAAAGAAGATTATAAAAAGTTAGAACAAAAACTCTTAAAAGATTCGATTGCTTCTATTGTTGAAAGTAATTACAAAAGTTTGATTACACCGACTGGAATTGTTTCGAAAGAATTTATGTTGAAAGATCCGCTTGGGTTGACTTTTGTTGCGTTAAATCGTTTAAAAGAAAAGAATTTGACGGATGATTTTGAGGTTTACAATGGATTTATTGTGACGAAAGATCATTCGAAATTATTTCTTTTTATCAATCCTAAATTTTCAGGAAGTGAAACAGAACATAATACTGAATTTGTTAATCGTTTAGAAGAAATTCAACAGCATTTAAATCCAGAATATAGCGGAAAATCAACATTGAGTTATTTTGGTTCAAGCTTTATTGCAGTTGCGAATGCAAAGCAGATTAAGCAAGATATTATAACAACCGTTTTGATTTCGATGATTACATTAATGATCATTTTAATTGTATTTTATCGAAAAATTTACATTCCGATAATTATTTTTATTCCTTCCGTTTTTGGTTTTTTCTTCGCTTTGGCACTTTTGTATTTTATTCAAGGTACAATTTCTGCAATTTCATTGAGTATTGGAGCAGTTTTATTAGGAATAACAATTGATTATTCGCTGCATATCATGACGCATTATAAGCACAATAACGATTCTAAAACATTGTTTAAGGAGATTACGAAACCTCTAATAATGAGCTGTACAACTACAACGATTGCATTTTTGTGTTTACTTTTTGTGAAATCAGATGTGTTGAAAGATTTAGGAATTTTTGCAGGAATAACAGTTATTGTTTCTGGTGTTTTTTCATTGTTGATTATTCCACATTTATATCATCCAAAAGAAGATGCGATTGAAAATAATTCTTCAATAATAGAGAAGTTAGCGTTCTTTTCATTTCATAACAACAAGATATTGATTGGTGCTTGTGTTCTTTTGATTATAGTGAGTTGTTTTACGTTTAATAATGTAAATTTTGATAAAGATTTGTCTAAGCTAAATTATGTTCCAACCGATCAAAAAATAGCGGAACAAAAGCTAGAAACTTCTTCAAATTCTATCTCAAAATCGTTGTATGTTGTCAATTATGGAAACAATGTAGAAGATGTTTTAAATCAAAATATTGCGTTAACAAATAAGCTTGAACTAGCAGAAAATAAGAATGAGATTTTAAGTTATAATTCCATTCAATCGTTGGTTTTACCAATTTCAGTTCAACAAGAAAAAATTAAAGATTGGGAAAATTTTTGGACTTCAGAGAAAGTGAATTTTGTGAAAAATGAGTTTATCAAGGATGGAAAAAAATATGGTTTTAAAGAAGAAATTTATACTCAATTTTTCTCAATTTTCGATAAAGCATATAAACCTTTAAAATTAGAAGATTACCGCGCGTTTAATACTTCGCTTTTTGAAGAATTTGTTTCTCATAAAAATGGTTTTTATACGATCTCAACTTTAGTAAAATTAAAAGAAGAAAGCCGAGAAAATTTTGTTCAACAATATCATAATAAAGAAACAATTGTAATTGATCGTAAACAGTTAAACGAAAACTTTTTAGGAAATTTAGTTACTGATTTTAATAATCTTGTCAATTACTCATTTATTGCTGTTTTATTAATATTGTGGTATTTCTTTCGACGTATCGAATTGGTTATTATTAGTGCAATTCCTATCGCATTATCAGGTTTGGTTACAGCTGGATTGATGGGACTTTTTGATATTAAATTCAATATTTTCAGTAGTATTGTATGTACATTAGTTTTTGGTCATGGAGTAGATTTTAGTATTTTTATGACGAGTGCTTTACAAAAAGAATATACGACTGGAAAAGATGAAATGCCTACTTATCGCACTTCGATTTTATTAGCAGTTATCACGACAATTTTAGCAATTGGAGCGTTAATTTTTGCCAAACATCCAGCGTTAAAATCAATTGCATCAGTTTCGTTAGTTGGAGTTGTGGCAGCGCTAGTGATTACATTTATTTTCTACCCAATTTTATTTCGATTTTTCATCTCAAATCGTCCTAAAAAAGGTAAAAGTCCAATGACGTTGTGGTTAGCAATTCAAAGTGGAATTTTCTTCATTTATTTTGGATTATTTGGTACGGTAACTTCATTAATTCTTCGATTTTTGATGCTTATTTTACCAATTTCGAAAGAAAGAAAATATGCACTTTTTGGATGGGGAATGTCAACTTTTATGAAATCTGTGTTGATGTTAAAGCCAACTGTTGTCAAGAAAATTATTAATCCAAATCAAGAAGACTTCAAGAAACAGTCAATCATAATTGCGAATCACACTTCGTTCTTGGATACGTTGGCGATTGGAATGTGTACGCCTAAAATTGTGTTCTTAGTGAACGATTGGGTTTATAAATCGCCGATTTTTGGTCGAGCTGTGAAAATGGCAGGTTTTTATCCTGTTTCAAACGGTGTTGAAAATAATATTGAAGAGATTAAAACTCGAATTGGGAATGAGTTTTCGTTGATGATTTTCCCTGAAGGAACACGTTCTCGAACGAATAATATTAATCGTTTTCATAAAGGTGCATTTTATTTGGCGGAGAAATTGAAACTTGATATTTTACCAATTTATATTCATGGAAATTCAGAGATTATTCCAAAAGGAGATTTTTTAATTTTTGATGGACATATTTATTCAATAATAGGTAAAAGAATTGCTTGGAATGATGAAAACTATGGTTTGAATTATTCAGAACGAACTAAAAGAATCAGTAAGGAATTTAAAAATAATTTTCAAGAAATTCGAGATAAATATGAAGATAAAAACTATTGGAAACAGAAATTATTTTTAAGTTTTTTGTACAAAGAATCTGAAATTATTCAAGTTGTAAAAAAGGATTTTAGTTTGAATAAATCTGTTTATCATCAATTAAATAATGCATTTACAAAAGATGAAAAAATAGTTCATTTTTCGAATGATTTTGGACAAATTGATTTTTTATTATTGATGCAACAAGCAAACCGAAAAATAATAACGTTTGTAAAAGAGGAAGAAAAGCGAGAGATTGCAGCAACAAATTACATTACAAAAATTCGTTCGTTAGAATATCGTTCTGATCTTGATGTTATAGATGATTATAAGACGCTTTTAATTTCTACTGATATTGAAAATATTTATCAAGAAACAATAAATCAATTTGAGAAAATTGTTGTTTTAAAGAATAGAAATATTGACGAATCACTTTTTACAAGTTTTGCCCAACAAACCGAAACAAATGAATACACAATTTACACAAAATAATTCTGAATCTCATTACGATGTAGTCGTTATTGGTAGTGGTTTGGGAGGACTTGTTTCTGCGCTTATTTTGGCAAAAGAAGGAAAGAAAGTTGTTGTATTAGAAAAGAACAATCAGTTTGGAGGGAATTTGCAAACTTTTGTTCGAAATAAAACAATTTTTGATACTGGTGTTCACTATGTTGGAGGTTTGGATAAAGGAGAAAATTTGTATAACTATTTCAGTTATTTGAATATATCCGACAAATTGAAATTGCGCCAGTTGAATAAAAATGGTTTTGATATGATTTCGTTTGATGATGATTCTCAGGAATATCCAATTGCGCAAACGTATCAGAATTTTGTTGATCAATTAGCTGTTTTTTTTCCTGAAGAGAGAGAAAATTTAATCAAATACAGCAAAAAATTAGAGGAAATTTGTTCTGCTTTTCCTATGTATAATTTGAATATCGGAACTTTTGCTGATGAAGAAGATTTTTTGTCGATTAATGCGAAAGAATACATCGATTCGGTTTTCACAAATAAGCGTTTGAAAGCGGTTTTAGTAGGAAATAATTTTCTTTATGTAGGACAAGCAGAGAAAACGCCTTTGTACATACACGCGCTTTCAGTTAACTCTTATATACATTCGGCTTGGAGATGTGTAAATGGAGGAAGCCAAATCGCGAAACTTTTGATCAAAGAACTGAAGAAATATGGAGGTGAAATTTATAAATACCAAGAAATAAAATCATTTGTACAAAACGAGAATGAAGAAGTAATTGGTTGTGAAACAACAAAAGGAAAACGTTTCTTTGGTAATTTATTCATTTCAAATATTGACATTAAAAAAACAATAGATATGTTAGGCGAGCGTAAGTTTGGTAAACCATTTTCTCGACGCGTCAAAAGCTTGGAAGTAACGCCTTCTGCATTTACTATTTATATTGTTTTTAAGCCAAAAAGTTTTTCCTATATCAATCATAATATTTATCATTTTAACTCGATAAATGATGTGTGGGACAGCTACGAAAAAACTACAAATGATTGGCCAAATACATACATTGCAACATTTAGTATGGATCAAAAAGATGAAGAGTATTCGGAAAGTATGACGGTTATGACGTATATGATGTTTGATGAAGTACAAAAATGGGAAGAATCGTATAATGTTGATATTAATGATAATTACGGAAATAGAGGAGAAGAATATGAAGAATTTAAACGTCAGAAAACGGAATTAATCATTCGTAAATTAGAGAAAAAATTTCCTGATATTAGAGAAAAAATTTCCTGATATTAGAGAAAAAATTTCTTCAATTCATACTTCTACGCCTTTATCTTATCGCGATTTTATAGGTTCTGAAAAAGGAAATATGTATGGATATTTGAAAGATAGTAATCATCCGATGAAAACATTTATTTCACCAAGATCAAAAGTAAAAAATGTGTTTTTTACTGGTCAAAATGTCCGTGTTCATGGAGTTTTGGGTGTAACGGTTGGTGCATTTGTAACATGTTGCGAAATCCTTGGTGCTGACTATTTAATGAATAAAGTTCATCGTGAAATAAAACTAAATGCGAATGAATAAAACTATTTACTTTTTTACGTTTATTTTTTTTACGTTTATATCTTGTGGCATTAGAAAAAGTTTAGAAAATCGTCCTGATTTGTCTACTTTTCAATCAAAACAATATAGTAGAAATGAGATCAATGACTCACTTTTTTATATTGAAAATAATTTTTTTAAGAAAAATAAAACACAAAATTGGGAACTTTTTGTTTCGGGAGATCCGTTAGAAATTGGTCAAAAAACAGGTGTTTTAACGAAAGAATTATATGCTTTTCAAGAGCAATCTTTCATGAATTTGATAACTGATTTTATTCCTTCTGAAAAGCGCAGAAAATTTCTTTTCAAAGTACTCAAATATTATAATCGAGATTTACATAAATATGTCAACAACGAATATAAAGCACAAATTTATGGACTTTCTGAGTCTGCAAATAGCCACTATGATTCGTTAATAGACAAATATAATCGTAACCTTTTTTTACATGGGGCGCACGATATAGGACATGCTATGCATGATTTGATGTTGGTTGGTTGTTCATCTTTGGCTGTTTTGGATAATAAATCTGAAGATGGAGGTTTGTTGATTGGTCGCATTTTTGACTTTTATGCAAATGATGATTTTGCGAAGAATAAAATAGTTTCGTTTGTCAAGCCAAATTCTGGTTATCCATATATGTCGGTGACTTGGTGTGGAATGATTGGTGTTTCGTCTGGAATGAATCTGGAAGGGCTTACAGTAACGATAAATGCGGGAAAATCTTCTATTCCACTTAAAGCAAAAACGCCTATTTCTCTCGTTGCTTTAGAAATTTTACAATATGCCTCAACGATTGATCAAGCAATTGAAATAGCAAAGACTAAAAAGGTTTTCGTTTCTGAGAGTATCATGATTGGTAGTTCAAAAGATCATCGTGTGGTGTTGATAGAAATTTCTCCTAAAAAGTTTGGTGTTTATGAAGTTCAAAATCAACCTTATTTAGCTTGTACTAACCATTTTCAGAGTGATGTTTATTTGGATGATAAGCGAAATAATATTCAAAAAGAGGAAAGTCATTCGGTTTATCGTTTTGAAAAAATTGAAGAACATCTTTCGAATGAAAATAAGCTAAATCCCACTAAAATGGTTGAATTATTGCGTGATACAAATGGTTTGAAAAACACTAAATTAGGTTACGGAAATGAAAAGGCTTTGAATCAACTATTGGCGCATCACGCAGTTGTTTTTCAACCAGATAAACGATTGGTTTGGGTTTCGTCAAATCCATATCAATTAGGTGAGTTTACAGCTTATGATTTGAATAAAATTTTTAATGATTCTATTTCAAATTATATGTTAAATGTAGATAGTTTGAGAATAGAAAAAGACAAGTTTGTCTTATCTGCTGATTATTCTAATTATGAAAAATATCGTGAACAAACACACCAAATAAGTAAGTTGATAAAAGAAAATAAGAAAATTGATGAAACTTTTTTAACAAGTTACATTCAAAATAATCCTGATTTTTGGTTGGTTTATGACAAAGTTGGTGATTATTATTTTCAGCAGAAAGATTATCAACAAGCGAGTTTTTATTATAAATTAGCATTGACAAAGGAGGTGACTACAGTTCCTGACCGAAATAAAATTCAGAAAAAATTATCCAAATGTTCTCGAAAAACGCGTTAACATCCTTAGAACTTCAATCTTTAGAAGAGATTAAAGAATTTCAAAATCAGAAACTTCAAGAACAGATAAAGTATCTTGCGACGCATTCCAAATTTTATCAAGATTTATTCAAAAAATATCAAATTGATTGGAAATCTATTCAAACAACGGAAGATTTAAAATTAATTCCTGTTACAACGAAGAATGATTTGCAACAATATAATTTTGATTTTTTATGTGTTCCATTAACTGAAATTATTGATTACTCAACAACTTCTGGAACTTTAGGTGATCCTGTAACATTTGGTTTGACGGATAAAGATTTAGATCGTCTGGCAGCAAATGAAATGAATTCTTTTCAACGAATTGGGGTTCAAAAAGGTGATGTTGTACAATTGATGACAACGATTGATCGTCGTTTTATGGCTGGTTTGGCGTATTTTCTTGGTTTGAGAAAAATAGGCGCGGGCGTTATTCGTGTTGGTGCTGGAGTTCCGCAATTGCAATGGGATTCTATTTTAAAATATCAACCCAAATTTTTGGTTGCTGTTCCATCTTTTTTATTGAAAATGTTAGATTATGCAGAGAAAAATAACATCGATTATCAAAATTCATCCGTAAAATCGGTTTTGTGTATTGGAGAGTCGTTGCGTGATAAAGATTTGAATTCGTCTTTGTTGGCGCAAAAAATAAATTCGAAATGGGATATTCAACTTTTTTCGACTTATGCTTCAACCGAGATGGGAACAGCGTTTACAGAATGTAATGAATCGGTTGGAGGACATCATCAGCCAGATTTGATTATCACAGAAATTTTAGACGAGAATAATGAAGTTGTACAAGATGGTGAATTAGGTGAATTGACAATTACAACATTAGGAATAGAAGGAATGCCTTTATTGCGTTTTAAAACAGGTGATTTAGTACGCAAACATTCCGATAAATGTATATGCGGGAGTAATTCGTATCGATTAGGACCAGTTGAAGGTAGAAAGCAACATATGATAAAGTACAAAGGAACAACCTTGTATCCGCCAGCTTTACATGATATTTTGAATCATTTTGATGAAATCAAATTACATTTAATCGAAATTTATTCGAACGAATTTGGAACAGATGAAATTTTAATTCGATTAGTTTCAACAGACGAAACCGATGATTTTTTAGCAAAAATAAAAGATTATTTCAGAGCAAAATTACGCGTAACGCCTTCTATAAAATTTGAAACTTTTGAAGAATTACAATCAATTGTTTTCAAGCCAGAAAGTAGAAAACCAATTACGTTTGTTGATTATAGAGAAAGTTAAATATATGAAATAAAAAGTCCACTGAAAGTGGACTTTTTATTTGAAAATATCTTATTTTAAATAAGTATCAGAATTTCTTGCCGGGCTTTTAACCTCTGGCCATTCTTGCTGTTTTCCGTCTCTACCATTAGGTAAAATACGACGCTCACGACTTACTAAATCTTTTTCTTGATCTGCCATCATCGTTAAAGTAGCACTCAAAATTGCATTCGTTTGTACTTCTTCAAAAACGATTTTATCATACGTATCTTTGTTTGTGTGCCAAGTATACGTACCGTAACCCCAATTTAATGAACTAAGTCCGAAAGCTGGCGCTCCTGCAGCGATAAAAGATGCATGATCCGATCCTCCACCACTTGGCATTCCAGGGAAATCTGTCTTGATTTCTTTCGTAATAAAATTAGGAACAGCTTGTAACCAGCGCGTCATGTATTCATATGATTTTTCAAAACCAGATCCATTGATGTTTACTACACGTCCTGTTCCATTATCTTGGTTAAATACAGCTTGAGTGTTTTTAATAATTTCTGGATGATCTTCTACAAAAGCACGAGAACCATTCAATCCTTGTTCTTCACTTCCCCATAAACAAATCAAAATTGTACGTTTGTTATTTGGGTATAATTTTTTGATTGTACGAATTGTTTCCATCATTGTGATAGTTCCAGTTCCGTTATCTGTTGCTCCTTGCGCTCCATCCCAAGAATCGAAGTGAGCAGAAAGAATAATGTACTCGTTTGGTTTTTCTTTTCCTTTAATTTCTCCAATAATATTGAATGTTTTCGCAACTCCATTGTGTTTAGATTGTGCATTAACAGTCAATTTTGGAGCAGTTCCATTTTCAGCTAAACGATATAACATTCCGTAATCTTCATTCGAAATATCTAACATTGGGATAGTTTTCGTTTTTGCACCAAAAATTCTATTTGCTCCCATAATTCCTGTCCAATAAGAAATTGCAACCGCTGCAGCTCCATTTTTCTCAAAAACTTCTGGAAGTGTATTGTTGTTGTAACCTGTCACTTTTATAGAATTTGCCCAAGCTTCGGCTTCAGCTTTTCTTGTTTCAGTAACTTTTTTATACAAATCCTCTAAACCAAAATCTTTGTATTGATAATCAGAACGTCCATATGATTGGTTTTGTGACATCAAAACAACTTTTCCTTTTACAGAAGGTAACCATGCGTCAAATTCAGCTTTTGTTTTGAAAACAGGCATTGCGATAGCATCTGCATTCACAGCTTTTTTAGTTGCTGGTGACCATGCTAATTGAGTAGCTTCGATAGATTTTGCTCTTGGATACGTCATATCAACATGCGTTATTCCGCGCTCCCATGCTTTCCATGTTCCATAATCTTCACGGCGGGCATCAATTCCCCAAGATTTCAACGTTTTAATTGCCCATTCTCCTGCTTGATCCATTTGTGGAGTTCCTACTAAACGAGGTCCGATTCCGTCTAATAATTCGTGCGAAATTTTCTTCAACTGCGAATTATTTTGAATTTCGGTTACAAAACTTTGTACAGTTGGGTCTAATTTTTCTTGTGCTTGCGCATGTACCGCAATAGACGATAATACAATTGTAGAGTAGGTTAATGTGTTAATCAATTTCATAATTAAAGTAATTTCGTGTGATAAATTTTACAAATTAGGTCTAAAATAGAATATTTTGTGAAATAAAAAAAGACATCTGTAGATGTCTTTTGTGTAATTATGTTTTTTTGAAAATATAGTATTGTTTTTTAACTATCTTTCATTTTAATGAATCGATTATTTTGTAGCACAAATATTTTGTCAGGGTTATAGGCATGATTCTTTTTCGATTCTTCATTTAATGGAAAAACCGTAATTGCTAAAACTGGAAAATCATTGAAACTAAATATCTGTAAATTAATGTTTTTATATAAATATTCGTCCTGAGAAAAATTTGCATCAAGTAAATTGTAATAATTAATCAATTCGACATCGCTCATAATACTTTCGGTTAAATTTTCTGGATGATAACCAACAAATAATAAACCTCCCTGACCATGCAGCATTGCATAAATATTTTTTTCAATTTCTTTCGGACAATTCTTTTCTAAAAACTGAACATAATTAAAATATTGATAATGAAAAAGATGATCGTAAAGACAATCTAGAATAAATTCGTTGTTCGAAATATTATTTATAAAAAATTGTCTTGTTGGGTTATTCCACAAAAAAGGTGTGTCTAAAATTTTGAAATAGTCATCTTTAATAGCAAAATTTGAGAATAGATTTTTATTTAATTTTATTGCATTTATTTGTTCTTCAAAACCTAAATTTTTCAGTAACTTATATTCGTTTATTAAATTGTTAAGTTGTTCAGAATAATTAATTTGTTTAGAATTTTTTAAAGAATAAATTTCATATTCGTTATC
This sequence comes from Empedobacter sp. UBA2044, assembly GCF_002333005.1. Classification (NCBI taxonomy): domain Bacteria; kingdom Pseudomonadati; phylum Bacteroidota; class Flavobacteriia; order Flavobacteriales; family Weeksellaceae; genus Empedobacter; species Empedobacter sp. UBA2044. The sequence goes on along the minus strand of NZ_DDBA01000057.1, from coordinate 24,870 downwards.
TTTTTTTAAAGAATCGAAATCTTCATTTAACACAAAAGACAAACTAATTCCGTAAGGAAAAATGGTTTCATTTGGAGTGATAAAAATAGCTTCTTGATTAACTAGTTTTAAGCGTTTGTAATTATTTTCGTTAGGAAAATTGATTTCAGTATTTATTCGATCAATTGCTTTTGGTTGAATAAAGTTACTTTCAATTTGTAGCAAACCTTCATTTGAAATAATTTCGATGTAATTTTTAAGAAAATTAAAAGCATCCAACCTATTTTTTAACCCGTTATCCGAATTAAATTCAGTTGTTTGAAATTCTTTTGAGCTTGTGCAAAAACGTGTTTTTACAACATAAGTTATTGTAGATAAAATGTTTTTGTGCATAGTTGAATTTTAATCTTTTGTAAATGTAAAAGATTAGTTTTTAATAATTTTTACTAAAAAACACTTTTTTATAAAAATTATTAAGTGTTTTTGTTAAGAACTTTTTGATTCCGTTTTCGATAAAATAGTCACTTTTTTTAACATTGTTTTTGAGGAAATGATAAAATTATAAATTTGATTTAAACAAAAAATCCTCAACTCCGAAGAATTGAGGATTTACTAACCAACTAAAATTAACTATATCTATGAAATTTGTATGCTACGTTTTTCTTTTGGTAAAGCTTCTTCTTTCTTAGGTAGAACTAATTGCAAAATTCCGTTTACATAAGAAGCTTCTATTTTATCTTCGTTTATGGTTTCTGGCAATGTAAATGCTCTTCTGAAGCTTGAAAAATTAAATTCTTTTCTCGAAAATTTTTCTTCTTTTACTTCTTCATTTTGTTTAAATTCTGATGAAATTTTCAAAATATTTTCATCAATTTCAATAGAGAAATCTTCTTTGTTTAAACCTGGTGCAGCTAATAAAATCTCGAAACTATCTTCATTTTCTTTGATATTTACTGCAGGAAATTGATTTTGAGAATTTACAAAAGTTTCAAATTTTGGACGCATTGCATTTTCAAATCCAAAAGGAAAATAATTTGCTCTATTATTTCTTGCTGTATTCATGTCTTGTATGTTTAAATTTTTGATTTCATTGTTCATGTTTTCACTTTATTCAAATTATGTGCAAATCGATATTTTAAGACAAAATGACTGGTTTTTACTATTTTCAAATGTCAAAATGACCGAAAATTTAAATTTTGAACATAAAAAAATCCTGAAAAGTCATTTTCAGGATTTGTAAATCTCGGTAAAGATTCTATTTATTTATAAATTTCGTCTAAAACTTTTGCTAAACGTAGACCGCCTTTTAGCATTTGATCTTCGATCGTTTTTTTGTTGTCAAAATGATAACGGTAACCTAATTTATCGTCCATTTTAACACCTGCGTAAATTCTGTTTGCAATAATATAAGAGCCGTAAATCCAATCAGCAAAAGTTCCTTCTTGCATTGTTTTTTGTTGTTCTTTCGTTGCAATATCCAGTAAATTAGAATATTCTGTGTACGAATAGTTTTCGTAATCAACCAATTTAGAATCCCAAACGGTATGAATATTTACTTTATCGCGAAACCATTCAACTTTGATTCTATTTCCACCCAAATCGTCTGGACGCCCAACATGTAAAGGTTGATGCGCATCTCCCAAAATGTGAATCAAGAAATATAAATCGTGTTGTTTTTGTTCGATTGTTAAATTCTTGTTGTTTTTTAATTCATTAATCAAAAACAAACCTTTTTTGTACATATTATCATCAGAAGTTCCATCTAGCGCAACATCAAATTGTGCACGATCCAAATCTCCTGGAATATTTACGTAATGGTAAGAATCTGCATGTTTCCAAGAATCATCAGACTTGATAAAATCTGGCCAGTTCGCCCAATACGCTAATTTTTGTGGACCAATAATTTTTGTAATTTCTTTACGAGTTTTCTTGCTAATATGTTGTTCTGCAATTTGAGAAACTACTCGGTGACCTGTTAATCCCCAAGCTAAAGCACTTTCTGAAGCTAAAAATGCTCCTAAAAGCATTGCACTTCCTATAATTTTTTTCATTGTGTGAGCTCGATTTTTGACAAAGGTAATAAAACTAATTCAAGTAGAATGAGTGATTTTTGAAGGTGATTTTTAAATGATAGTTAATATTTTTTCAAGTAAAATCAAGTACTTTTTCATAAAAAAAACATCGATTTTAAAATATTCTTAAATAACTTAAAAAACTTAAAAAACTTAAAAAACTTAAAAAAAATATTAATTCAATAAACCTCGATAAACAGGCAGATTGGTATGTCTTTTATTTATAATACTAAAAATAATTCAGTACTTTGTTTTGCATAATACTAAAACTTTTATATATATTTGTATAACAAAATAAAACAAGCCGTTCTTATGAATATAGAGAAAACAAAAGTTCAGATGCGAAAAGGTGTACTGGAATATTGTATTCTCAGCATTATCAAAAAAGGAGATGCTTATGCATCTGATATCATAGACGAATTGAAAAAAGCAGAGATGATTGTTGTTGAAGGAACATTATATCCGCTTTTGACAAGACTAAAAAATGATGACCTTTTACAGTATCGCTGGGAAGAATCAACGTCAGGACCACCTCGCAAATATTATGCACTTACAGAGTTAGGTGAAAATTTTTTAAAAGAATTAGCTGAAACTTGGGAACAGTTAATTGAAGCCGTGAATAAAGTAACCACAGAAACGCAGAAAAATGGATAAAACAGTATCAATAAGTATAGGAGGATTTTCTTTCGTGTTAGACGAAATCGCCTATAATAAATTAAAGACCTATTTACAAGATGTAAAAACTTCGTTGAGAGGTACGGAAGGTGTAGAAGATATTATTGAAGATGTAGAAATCCGTATTTCTGAATTATTTCGTGAACGATTAAAATTTAGAGAAGTCGTAAACGAAGATGACATCAATTTTGTAATTGCAACGATGGGACATCCAGATCAATATAAGGTTGAAGAAGATGAAGAGAACGAAAAAACGTCTACAAATTCATCATACAATTATTCGTCAAATAATCAATCGTATGGTGGGCAACAAACTGGTGCGAAACGTTTGTACCGCGATCCAGATGATACAATTGTAACAGGATTATCTGCTGGTTTGGCGCATTATATGGGCGTTGATCCTTGGTTTGTACGTTCTATTTGGTTAGTTCTTGGAATTTTGGGAATTTTCACAGCAGGTGTATCATTTTTCTTAGTGGTATTCTGTTATTTTATCTTGTTAATTTTTGTTCCAAAAGCAAAAACAACATCAGAGAAGTTACAGATGTACGGACAACCAGCAAACATTGATACATTAAAAAAAAACGTAGAACAAGCTAGTGAAGCTGTTGTAAGTGGAAGCAAAGAATTAAGTAATAAATTAGGCGGAGCCTTTGGTGTTTTTGGTCGAATTTTACTTTGGTTCATCGGATTTATCATTCTAAGTTCAGGAATTGGATTAATCATTGGAGGATTCTTTTTCTTCTTTACTACTTGGACAGAAATGCCAACAGAATTATTCGGTTATCTTGTTGAAGAGGAATGGATGAGCATGGCAGCCAAAATATTTGGAGGAATATTAATGGTAATTCCAGGTATTTTGTTGACAATTTTAGGTGTAAAATGTTTCTGGAATAAAGTAAAAGTAAGCAAAGCTGTCATCTTTGGATCAATCGCTCTTTGGTTTGTTGCATTATTTGCAATCATCGGAATTTCTGTAAGTACAGCAAGTAAATTTAGAAACTCAGTTGAAATGACACAAGAAAAAAGTTATGTTATTCCTTCTGATACCTTACAAGTTTATTTTAGAGAAAATAATGAAGGTAACTTAAAGTTCAAAACTTTTAACGATTTAGATCAATTAATTGATGCTGATGGAAACTTAATCATTCCAATTGATGATATTTTTGAGATTGAAGAAAGTACAGACGATAAACTTCATGTTCAAGTAACTTATTCTTCTAAAGGAGGAAGCAAAGAAGAAGCAAAACGCAATTTAGAAGCAATTAGATATAATTACGAATTAAATGGAAATAAACTTTATTTAGATGAGTTTATTAAAATTCCTAAAGATGGTAAATTTAGAAATCAAACGGTTGATATCAAATTGTATGTTCCTAAGAACAAATTAATTCACACGAATAACACTGATCGAATAACAATTATTAATAATGATAATGATCGTGATTATTTATACGATTTGAAGAATAAATTTATTGGATATAATGGAAAAAAATTCGTATGTTTGAATTGTCAAAAAGATTCAGATTCTGAGGACGATATTAATCTTGATTCAGAGGATGTAAACATAAATTTGAATGACGGAAACGATTCGGCGAGAGTTAGAATTGATAAAAATGGTATTCGTGTCGAAAGTAAAGACGGTTCAGTAGGACTAAATTTACCAAGAACTGAAAACAAAAAAGAAAAATCAAACCAAGAAATACACTATAAAGATGATACAGATTCTATTAACATTAACTACAGAAATCATTCAAATAATCGTTGATTTCTTTGCATAGACTTAGGAAGTATTTTAATTAATAATATTCAAAAAGAGACATTTCATTTCGGAATGTCTCTTTTTATTTTTGGTTACATTGACTAATATCCGTTTCGAGTTTTGTATGTTTGCAAATGCATAAAGCATCATTTTATGAAAAAAATTTTAGGCAAACTTTTGTACTCATTAGGAGGTTGGAAATTAGATAATCATCTCGATCTATCGAAAGTAGATAAATGCGTTTTGGTTTGCGCTCCGCACACTTCCAATTGGGATTTTTACTATACTATTTTGGCTTTTTGGCAAATGGGAATTCCAATGAAAATGTTTATCAAAGATGCTTGGACAAAACCTTGGTATGGATATTTTATAAAGAAAATGGGCGGAATCGGAATTGATCGTTCTCAACGACATAATATGGTCGATTTTGCTTCAGATATTTTGAAAGAATCAGATAAATTATATTTAATTAATACACCAGAAGGAACGCGTTCTCGTGCAGAAAAGTGGAAAAATGGATTTTTCTATATCGCGCAAAAAGCAGATGTTCCGATTGTTTTGGCTTATTGTGATTTCAAGAAAAAAAGAGCTGGAATTTCAAAAATTGTAGAAACAGAAAACAGAACTTTAGAAGATGTGATGGATGAAATTCAAGATTTTTACAAAAAAGTTAGGGCAAAACATCCAGCACTTTATAACCCAAAAATACATTAAATTATGAACGAACAAGATATTTTACAGAAGTTCAATGAAATTTCGAAAAATACATTACTTGAAACTTTAGATATAGAATTTACGGCAGTTGGAGAAGATTTTTTATCAGGAAAAATGCCTGTTACGCCTAAAGTTCATCAACCATTTGGGTTATTGCATGGAGGCGCTTCTATCGTTTTGGCGGAAACGTTGGGAAGTACATTGTCAAATATTATTTTACATTCGGATGATTTTGTGGCGGTTGGTCAACATGTTGACGCAAATCATCTTCGTCCAAAAAAGGAAGGAACAATTTTTGGGCATGCAACAGTCGTAAAACAAGGTCGTACTTCGCATTTGATTAAGATTGAAATCAAAGATGAAAACGATAAATTAATCTGTTATACACATTTAACAAACGCTATTATTTCTAAAAAACATGTTTAAAAAATTTCAAGATAAACTTGAAAGATTAATTCAGAATCAAGAACCTTTTCTTCTTTTTAGAAAACCAAATTCTACACAAGTGGAGTTGTGGGAAAATAAAGATTTTGAATCGGATAACAAGTTTATTTGTAATAGTTTCGATAATACAAAATTGGTTGAATTTAATGATAATGAGGTTATAGATATTGGAATAAATGAATTACCAAATTTTGAACTTTCTTTACCAGAATCAAACAAAAATGAAGCAATTTCGTATGAAAATTATATTGATTTAATTCAAAAAACAGTTGAAGAATTACAAAGTGATTCACCAACTAAAAAAATTGTAATTAGTCGAATCAATTCACTTCCAGAAACGAATATTAATTTAGTTGAAACTTTTAAAAATTTACATCAACATTATCCAAATGCCTATGTGTATTTGCGATTTGATACAGAAGAAGGTTGTTGGATTGGAGCTTCGCCAGAGCTTTTATTGAAAGAAAATAATCAATTTATACAAACTGTTTCTTTAGCTGGAACAAAAGCAAAAGAAGATGAATGGACAGAGAAAGAATATCACGAACAACAAGTAGTAACTGATTATATTTCGTCAACTTTAGAACCTTATACTTCTTACATTGATGTGGACGGACCATTTTCGGTAAATGCAGGATTTTTTGAACATTTGAAATCATTTATTTCAGCTCAATTAAAAGACAAATCTCAGCTGTATGACTTGTTGAAAGCTTTGCATCCAACGCCTGCTGTAGGAGGAATGCCAAAGGATCTGTCAAAAGATTTTATTCTCGAAAACGAAGGCTATAATCGTACTTTTTATGCAGGTTTTATGGGCTTTCAAAATAAAACAGAATCGGAGTATTTTGTTAATCTTAGATGTGCAAAAATCTATTCTAATAAAGTAAATTTGTATGTAGGAGGAGGTATTATGCCCGATTCTATTCCTGAAAATGAATGGCGAGAAACAGAACTGAAATCAAAAACAATAGGTGAATTGTTGGTGAAAACAGAGAATTAAATCAACTTAGGACGTTTAGATTTTGGTAAAGTTAAGATGACTAAATTATAAGAATCTTTTATCCATTCTTTGATTTGAATGTTTTTCACGTCTTGATGAATTTTAACAGTATTCCAATGTTTTTTGTTCATGTGATAACCAGGAATTACAGCTTCGAAAGTTGCGCGTAATTCGATTGCATTATCTGGATCACATTTGATATTTACAGAATCAAAATCGTCAATATTACAAAGGCAAAACATTTTTCCAGCGATATAAAAGACCAAAGTAGATTGATCAAAAGGAAATTTTTCTTCGACCAATGGAAGTCCTAAACTAAACTCTCTTAACTCTTCTATATGCATAAAAATATTTTTAGTGAAGATACAAATAAAACGAAAACGACCTTAATTACAAGGTCGTTTTCTATTAAATGTGGAATGTATGCAATTAATTTACATCCCACCAAACACGCGTATTGATGTTATCTGGTCCCATTTGTTGAAGTGCGTTCTGATAGCCTTCTGGGTTATAATTTCTAACACTTGTTGGATAAAGCATACGACGAGGCATTTTTTTATCATTCAACATGGTAGAAGTTGTCGGTAATTTTGGAAAACCAGTTCTTTTATATTCAAACCATTGTTGGTAATCTGTAAAGAATAAAGCAAAATATTTTTGATCGATGATACGTTCTAACGTATTGTTGTATTTAATTTTTTCTTGTGCCATAAATTCAGCAGTAGGCTCGATATTCGTCCATAATTGTACAGCAGCTTTTACAGCTTTATCATAATGAGTTTTTGCATCACCACCTAAACCTTTTTGAGCCATTTCAGCTTTTATAAACTCAACTTCAGCATAAGTCATTAATGGAATTTTCATCGGAGCGATAACAATTGCATTGTTAGGAGATGACGGATTGAATTTGTAATCAGAACTATTTCCTTCGTAAGCTGCAGGAACTCCTTTGTAACCTAATGAAGAACCATCCAAATTAGAAGCTTTATTGACTAAAATTGGTAAACGAGGATCATTAGTTTCATTCATTTTATCAATAAAAAATGTTGTGAATGTTCGGCTATCTCTATAATCTTGTGCTCTTGGCCAAGGAGATAAACTTGGTGCTAAACCAGAAATTTGTAAAATAGCAGATTCTGATTCACTTTCGAAAATAGGATAAGTTGTCGGATTATCAATTATTTTTTTAAGTTCTGTTAAGGCAGATGCATCACGATTCGAAATTCTTAATAATAATCTCATTTTAAGAGAATTTGTGAATTTTTTCCAACGTGTTATATTGATGTTTTTTTCACTACTTGGGAATAAAATATCGGTACCATATTTTAGACCTAAATTAGTTACATATAATTGATTTGCTTTCTCTAAATCATTTAATAATTGCTTATAAATATCTTGTTGTGTATCAAATTTTGGTTTTGTAATTCCTTCTTCTGCTTTGGCTGCTTGAGAAAAAGGAACATCGCCAAACATATCGGTTAAATTAGAAATAACTAAAGAACGAAGCGTTAATGCAATTGCTTGATAATTGACATCTCCAGCTTTTTGCGAAACTTTTAGCATTTCCTCCAAATTAACAAGATTTGTGTAGGCATTATTCCAAGTCGAATTTCCCGTTCCTGTTGTTACATCATAACGATGAAGTCCCATTGCATTGCTTGGATAAGGAATATGAACTTGCATCAATTGAGCTGTAATATCGTAGTTTTTTAAAACATTATTTTCAGCCAAATCATAAAGAACAGGATTTAAAACAGAACCAGAATTTATTTCAGTGATTAAGTTAGGATCTTCGTTAGCTTTCTCAAAATCATTTGTACAAGAGAAAGTAGTTGATATAATGGTTAAGGCGAAAAATAGTTTGATTGAAATCTTTTTCATTTTAATAAATTGAATGTTGTAAATTATAACGAAGCTTTTAATGTAATTCCGTACGTTGCAGTTGAAGGCATTTGTCCCATTTCAACTCCAGGAACATATGTACTTCCGTTTAATGATGCTGTTTCAGGGTCGTATAAAGGGAAATCACTAATAGTAAATAAATCGCGGCCATATACAGTTAGAGATAAAGCTTCTAAACCTGTTTTAGATAATAATCGTTTAGGGAAATCGAACGTTAAACTAACATCTCTTAATTTTAAATATGATGCATCGAAAGAATTAGATTCGACGTTTGCTCTTCGGTTATATTCTTTATAATAAGTCGCTACATCAGTTTTTGTTGTATTCTGAGAATAAGTTCCATCAGGGTTTAAAACTACTCCATCACCAATGATAAAACCATCTTCTCGACCAGGTAAAGAATCAGCTAATTTTCCTTGTTCCATCATTTTGTGATATGTTTGAGAATAAACAATTCCACCATATTGTCCGTCTAATGTAAAACTGAAACGCAATGTTTTGAATTTGATTTCATTTGTGAAACCTGCTCTCCATTTAGGTGTTGCGTCTCCAACATATTCTATTAATCCATTTTTAAGTGGAACACCTGTTTTTGCATCATAAATGATTTGTCCCGCATCGTTTCTTACAAATTTTTCACCATATAGAGCTGTAGAAGAACCGCCAACTTTAGCAATTTGATAAACTGTTCCAGATTGACCAAGAATCATTTGATCACCTTCTATTCCTTCTACTAAAGATTTTACTTTGTTTTCATTTTTAGACCAAGTTCCAATCATTTTCCATTCAAAATCTTTACTTTTAATTGGAGAATACGTAGCTGCTATTTCAATTCCTCGGTTTTCAATTTCTCCTCCATTTACCACTCTTCTTGAATAGCCAGTTGTGATATCATTTGGTAATTCGAAGATTTGATTTTTTGTACTTTGTTGATAAACTGTAAAATCTAAGCTTAATCTTTTCTTGAATAATAAAGCCTCGAAACCAGTTTCCCATGATGTTGTAGATTCAGGTTTAATATCAGGATTAAATAATCTTCCAGGTACTACTGCAGATGCTGTAAAATCGCTTTGATCGTAATATCTATTTGTCCAACCTGTTGTACCTCCGTTACCAACTTTTGCAAATGATAAACGGTATTTTAAGTAATTAATAGGTCCTTTTATTTTGAATAAATCTGACAGAATAAAACTTGAAGAGACTGAAGGATAAAAGAATGAGCTATATTTTACTGCAACAGAAGAATTCCAGTCGTTACGACCTGTAAAATCAACGAAAATCATGTCTTTCCAACCAAATGAAGCCATTCCATATAATGAATTTTCTTTTAAATTAGAATCATACGTTCTTGCAAAAGGAGAAGTTAATCCATTCGAAAGTTTATAAACTCCAGGCGAAGCTAAACCATTTACCCAAGCCGTTAAATTTCTGTATTCATAATTTTTTCTATTACCTCCAACATTTGCATTGAAACCAAAATCTCCCCATTTATCAGTATAAGTTAATAAGAAATCGATATTTGTTTCAGTTTTAGATATGTCTTGTCTTTTGTAATATCCATTCGGCGTACGATTCATATCAAATGGACGTTTTTGTTCGCGCAATTGAGTATAGGTATTAATTGCAGGACGTAACATTAAGCTTAATTTATTGCTTAATTTAAAATCTGCTCTAATATTTCCAACAATTTGATTACTACTCATTGGATTAACAGCTTCGTAAGCAATAGCATAAGGATTGTCCATGTATGAACTAAATGGGCGAATCATTTTTACTCCATTGAAATCCTTTTTCCAAATTGGTTTGTACCAATTTAAATCTACGTTTGGATTTTGGAAGATCATAAAATAAGCAATAGATCCGTTATTGTAACCAGTTCCTGGTAAATTATCACTTGTTTTGCGAGTATAGTTTAAGGCAGTCGAAACTTTGATGCGATCACTTACTTGATAGTTTCCATTAATAGCAGCAGTATAATTTTCGTAGCCTGTATTTGGCATAATCCAGCTATTTTTCTGATGTCCAATAGAAGCTCTCATACTTCCTTTGTCATTTCCACCAGAAAGTGTAACTGCATTACTGAAAGTGAAACCAGTTTGCCAAAACCCTTTTCTATTATCTTTATACGCACGCCATAAAGTTCTTTCAGCCCCTTGTTTTTCTAAAGTTGGATCATATTGAAAAAATGATTGTCCGTCAAATTTTGGTCCGAATGCAGAAGAAGTACTTCCTGTATTTGGTCCATCTGCTGAGGTTTGATATGAGTAATAAGGATTGCCGTTTTTATCGAAACTTTTTCCAGTTCCTTGACCATATTCATATTGAAAATCTGGCCAATTGTTAATAACGTCAATAGCTACAGTTGATTTATATTCTAAACCTAATTGTTTACCTTTTTTACCTGATTTTGTTGTTATAATTAAAGCTCCATTTGCAGCTTTGTTTCCATAAAGAGCCGCTGCAGAAGGACCTTTTAAAACGGTTACACTTTCGATATCTGCTTGATTGATGTCAGAAATACCGTTACCAAAATCGATAGGTGAATCATCGCCCATGTAAGCAGTATTGTTTCCAGAAGAAGTCATTTCTGTACTCATTGGAACACCATCGATGACAATTAAAGCGTAATTTTTTGATTGGTCGATTGAATTTGCTCCGCGCAAAATAATTTGCTGAGAATTGATTGGTCCATTTCCTCCAGAAATAATATTAAGACCAGCTACTTTTCCTTTCAATCCCGAAGACCAGTTATTCGCTTCTGCTGTTGCAAGTTCTTCCGAACCTATATTTTGTTGAGCAAATCCTAATTTTTTCTGCTCTCGCTTTATCCCCAAAGCAGTTACAATTACCTCATTCAGTTGGTTAGATTCTTCTTGTAAAGTAATTTTTACTTGAGAAATATCTTTCGGTGTGTATTCAATAAATTTGTGTTGAGATGAATTTACCAATAATGTAGGATGAGCAACATTTACTGAAACAAATTCGAAAAAACCATCTCCGTCTGTAAATGTTTTAAAAGATGTTCCCTTGATGATGATTTCTACATCTGCAATTCCTAATCCGTTTTGATCAACGATTTGACCTTTGATTGGATTTTGATCTTGAGAAATCGATTGATGATAATCTGTTCCGGTGTAAGTTTTAGCATTGGCGTGTAAACTTAAAAATCCACCTAGTAGAAGTAGTGGTAATTTTAATTGTTTCATAGCTGTAAATGTGAAATGTTTATGTGTTAAAAATTTTAACAAAACTAGAACTTCTTTTTATGAAGTTGTTTAACTCATGGTTAAGAGATTTTTAAGTAAACATTACTAAAATAGAGGTCTTGATATTAGTTTTACATTTGAATAAAGGTTTATTGATTTTTATTTAACATGAATAAATTGTAAAATATTTTATTTAAAAAAGCCACTTCAAAAGAAGTGGCTTATCAAGATGTGTATAAAACGGTTATTTAATAACTTCGAAAGAAGATTTTTCTGTAAAAGTGTTTCCGTACAAATCGGTTGCGCGAACTTCAATTGGATAAGTTCCAACTTTTAGTTTATTCGGTAAACGAACTGACCAAATATGTTTCGAAATTTCTGGAGCAGAAGGTCTGTTACCAATATTTGTAATTTCTGCATTATCAATTTTCATGATGGTTTCCATATAATTGTAATCAACTGTTGGATCCCAATTCATCTCTTTCCATTCACCATTATTTACACGATATTCAACTTTATTTGATTCATGTCCCATAAAGAAATTAGCATATAAAAAAGCACGATTGCGTTTACCTTCTTTTACTTTTTTTGTGTGGTACAGGTCGATTTGTTTTTCTTTTGGTGAATTTGCAACTTTATAATCAAATTTATATTGATTACCATCTACATGTAAAAAAGCATAACCTTTTGGTGTACCATCACGCATCGTAGAGGCTGGAACTCCTTTTGCATCTTTCGGTCCCGAATACCAATCACCAGAAGTTGTTCCAACATTGTACTCGTGATGAGGTTTTTGTTGTTGCCAACCATCTTGATTTGCATAAAAAATCTGTTCTTGGAAATGTGTATGAGCAGACATTGAAATTGTATTTGGGTAATCTTTTAACAATTCGAATAATTGATTTCTATCTTCTGGACGTGTGTCACGCAACGGAATATGAAATGCTAAAACAATTAAATGATCTTTTGGAACAAATTTTAAATCATTTTTAATGAATTCTAATTGATCAGGACGGAAACCTCCCCAATATCCTTTTCCATCACGAGGATCTGGATATAAAATATCATCTAAAACAATAAAATGTGCTTTACCGATATTATATGAATAATTATTTGGACCGAAATTTTTCTCGAACGTTTCATCCGAATATTGATCTTCTTTTGCATCATAATTCATATCGTGATTTCCCATAACATTGTACCAAGGTAAACCAACTTTCGAAACAGCTTTTATATAAGATGGATGCAAATTCAAATCATCACCAACCAAATCTCCTAAAGAAAGTCCGAATTCCATTCCTTTAATTCCTTTAACATCATCAATTACACCTTTAGAGAAATACTCGATTTCTTCTTCTGTATAAGCTTGAGGATCACCAAAAATTAAAGCCGAAAATTTTTCGTTTTCTTTTGTAGGAATTAAAGCAAAATCAATACTCTTTGGAGTATTTCCAGTCGGAGCAGAACCTGCATATTCTAATTTTGGAGAGCCATTAGGTTTGTTGATGTAGTAGAATTGTGGCTGATTGAATTCGTTTGTAGGAACTTTGTAATTTGTTGGTTTAATGACAAACAAAATAGTTTCGTTATCAATCTCGATTTGATATTCTCCTTTATCATTTGTCGAAACAACTTGTTTTCCGTTACTAATTTGCACGTTTGCCAAACGTTTTTCTGATTTATCGAATTTATTGTTTTGATTTTTATCTTCAAAAACAATTCCTTTAGCAAGTTGTTGAGCGTTGACAGAAGTATAAAAACTTCCAAATAATACTAGCGATAATACGATTTTTTTCATTGTGTGAATTTCTTGTTTTGTAGATGTTAAAATTCTATATTTTATGCGGTATTCGGATTAACACAACAATAAGTAAAGATTAAATTTAAGTAAATAAGAATAATATATTTTCAAATTTAATAATGGATGAATAATTGTCTTTGATTATTAAATATTCTAAATTTGCAACCGATTGCATTATGTTATGGAAGAGAAATTAAGCATGAGTTCACGACAAATTTTCATGCAAATTATAGGTTATGTAAGTTTTTCATTTATAGGTTATTTACTTATAGGTTTACCGTTGGCTATTTTACCTATTTTTATTACAAAAACATTAGGTTTTACTGAGCTTGTAGCGGGTATTGTAATTAGTTTGCAATATGTGATAACTTTTATATTGAGAGGTTATGCGGGAAAAATCGTAGATACAAAAGGTCCTAAACCAGCCGTTTTATTGAGTATGAGTTTGTTTATTTTAGCAGGAGTTTTATTATACTTTTGTTACTTCACAAGAAACAATCATTTTTTGTCAATAGCTATTCTTGTACTTGCGAGATTGGTTACTGGTGCAGCAGAAGGAATGGTAGGTGGAAGTCCAATAAACTGGGCAATTTTAAAAATTGGACAACAACATACAGCGAAAGCAATTTCTTATAATGGTGTTGCTAGTTATGGTGCATTGGCAATTGGAGCACCATTGGGAGTTATCTTAAATCAATATTTTGGACTTGGTTTTATTGGTTTGTTTAGTATTGTTTGTGCGATTATAGGTTATTTTTTAGCTAGAAATAAAGAGAATATATTAACTGCAGTTTCAAAAGTTCCGCAACCATTTATAAGTGTATTGAAAACAGTGGCTCCTTTTGGAATTTGTTTAGCACTTGCAGGTCTTGGATTTGGAGGAATTTCTAATTTTATAACACTTTACTACGACTTTTATAGTTGGTCGAATGCAGCTTTATGTTTAAGTGTTTTCAGTTTATTGTTTATTGTAGGACGATTATTTTTTAATAGTTCAATTAATACATTAGGAGGATTAAAAGTTGGAATTATTTGCATGATAGTCGAAACGATAGGTTTATTAATTCTTTTTAGTGCGCCAAATTCTTTTATCGCTCTTATTGGTGCAGGTATTACAGGAATTGGTTTTTCATTGGTTTTTCCTGCGATGGGAGTAGAGGCTGTTGCTTTGGTTTCAGATAATAGTAAAGGAGCTGCTTTAGCTGCGTATGGCTTGTTTATTGATATCTCATTGGGAATTACAGGTCCTCTAATTGGTGGTGTTATCAGTTTGTTTGGAATGTCAAACTTATTTGGTTTTTGTAGTTTGTTTGTGTTTATAGGATTATTGTATAGTTATTATTTACAAACAAAAAAAAATCGTTCAGAATTTAATAATTCCGAACGATAATATGAAAACATCTAATTTTAGATTCTTTTACGTAGTAAATTTTACCTGTTCTAACATAATTTTTTAGCACTTGTTCTAACTCTTTTTCTAGTTTAGAATCAGGTCTAATTTTATGATTAAACCTAACATAAGAAATATCAAAAGCAGCACCAAAATTATGTGAACTATCATTAGAAGAAGCATTTTTATTAATTCCTCTCAAACGATTTTGATCATGTAGCGTTCGTGTCATTGATGTAACAACGAAAAAATTTTGACCTGTTGTTTTTACAAAATCTCTTGCAATACTTGTCAAAATATCTCGACCTTTTGGAATAAGATACGAATGACTATGCGTTAAATCACCAACTCGCCAACCATAACCACGTTGTTTTATTTTAACCAATTTACCTTGATTGATATATTTGTTCAACTTTTTATCACCATCAATTAGCTCAAGTTTATGAGATTTTGCGGCATTCAAATGCTGAACATATTCTTTAGAAGGTTCTATAATAACTCGAGATTGAGCGTAACCGAATAAAGAAGAGCAAATAAAAAAAGTTGTTAAAAATTGTTTCATGATTCAATTCTCTTCTGCAAAAATAGAAAAGAACTTTTATATATTACATTGTTGTTGATTTAAATTGATCGGGATTACGAACCGTTACATGAAAACAGTGTTGTCTATATTCTTTGATATAGTAAATTTTACCGTCTTCTTGCAATTGTTTTAAAATCGCTTCTAAATTATCACGATGAGTTTTGCTATACGTATATTTATTATTGAATTTTGTATACGACAAATCAAAAGAAGCACCATAGTTATGAGAACTTTCGCCTTTTGCTGCATTGCTATTTACTCGTCTTAAACTTGCTTGACTTTCTTCAGAACGGGTAAGCGAAGTTACAGTAATTGTAGCATTGTTTTCGTCCAGAAATTTTGAAGCAATTCGTTCCAACACAGTTTTTGCTCTGTTATTTAAAAAAGCTTTACTGTGTGTTAATTTCTCAATTGTGTACCCATTTCCTTCTTCAGGAATTGCAACTAATTTTTTTGTAGCAACTAAACCTTCAATATCATCAAAACTCTTCACGATTGGAATGTTGAATGATTCTGCTGCCATTAAATGATCGTCATAAGTTACTTTTTTTGTAGAGATAGAAGTGGATGAAGAGGCAGAATTTTCTGCTAAAATGTAACTTTCTTGACTTTGAGCTGAAATAAATATTCCGCTAAAAAGACAAGAAAGGGCAATTAATTTTTTCATGTTTTAAATTATTCGCGACAAAATTAGAAGTTACAATTTAATAAAGACTTGTTAAAAATTATAATATTTAGGTAAATTTTTTTTAAAATTTTCTTAAATCTGTTCTCAAAATAGCATTGTTAGATAGATTTATAGAAATTTAAATTTCATCACATTTGAAACATAAAATATTCTTAAATATAAATTCTAATAGATTAAATCCTACTAAATTCGCTATTTTTGTAATTATTATTCATTTTTATTTTTAGACCTATTTATAAAATGGCAAAAGTTAAAGTTGGAATGGTACAAATGACTTGTACTAATAACAAACAAGAAAATTTAAACAAAGCAATAGAGCAAGTAAAAGTAGCAGCTGCAAAAGGCGCTCAAATTGTGTGTTTGCAAGAATTGTTTACCTCATTATATTTCTGTGATGTAGAAGATTACGACAACTTCGATTTAGCAGAATCAATTCCTGGACCATCAACAGATGCGTTATCAGTTGTAGCAAAAGAATTAGGAGTTGTAATTATTGCTTCTTTATTTGAGAAACGTGCGCAAGGTTTATACCACAATACAACAGCTATTTTAGATGCTGATGGACAATATTTAGGAAAATATCGTAAAATGCATATCCCAGATGATCCTGCGTTTTATGAAAAATTCTATTTTACTCCAGGGGATTTAGGTTACAAAGTTTTTGATACTAAATTTGGAAAAATTGGTGTATTAATTTGTTGGGATCAATGGTATCCAGAAGCCTCTCGTATTACAGCATTGATGGGTGCGGAAATTTTATTTTATCCTACTGCGATTGGTTGGGATACGACGCAAGACGAAGAAACAAATCAAGATCAATACAATGCTTGGCAAACAATTCAGCGTTCACATGCGGTTGCGAATGGAGTTCCGGTTATTTCTGTAAATCGTGTTGGTTTTGAGCAAGATGGAGCAATGAAGTTCTGGGGAGGCTCTTTTGCGACAAATGCGCAGGGAAAATTGTTGTACTTAGCAACGCATGATAAAGAGGAAACAGAAGTGGTTGAATTGGATTTGAACGAATCTGATTTCTTCCGTAAACACTGGCCTTTCTTAAGAGATCGCCGCATCGATTCTTATCAACCAATTACAAAACGTTTTATAGACGAGGATTAATGAAGAAATTATTTTCACTTATAGCATTGATAGGAAGTTTTGCATTTGGTCAAATAAAACCAATTCAGATTGATCCGATTAATAACAATTTATTTGTTTATCAAACATTCAATTCGTTTAATGGTGTTGAGTATAATGCAAATGGAATGTATTTGGTAACGAATAAAGGAATCGTTTTGTTTGATGTTCCTTGGCAGAAATCGCAATATCAAGAATTAAATGATATGTTACAAGAAAAGTATAATTTGCCAGTTATCGCTGTGTTTGCAACACATTCGCATGATGATAGAGCAGGAGATTTAAGTTTTTATAATGATTTGAATATTCCTACTTATGCAACTTCTTTAACCAATTCTAAATTAAAAAAAGAAGGAAAAGCGACATCAAAATTTGAGATTGAATTAGGAAAAACATACAAATTTGGTAATGAAAAATTTGTTGTTGAATATTTTGGTGAAGGACATACTTCTGATAATGTTGTGGTTTGGTTTCCAAAATATAAAGTGCTGAATGGAGGTTGTTTGATAAAAGGTGCTGACGCTGTAAATTTAGGTTACACAGGTGAAGCAAATGTTACTGAATGGCCAAAAACAGTACAGAAACTAGTTACAAAACATCCAAAAATTAAACAAGTTATTCCAGGTCATGATAATTGGAAAGTTACTGGACATATCGAAAATACGTTTAAACTTTTAGAAAAGAAATAAAATTGAACACTATAGATACATCAAAATTCCCAAAAGATTTAGGATATAGATTTCCTGCCGAATGGGAAGAACACGAAGCAACATGGTTGTCTTGGCCGCACAAAGAAGAATCTTGGCCAGATCGTATTCAGTTAATTTATCCAGCTTATGCTGAATTTATTGCTGAATTATCGAAAGGTGAAAAGGTTCGTATTAATGTGAAAGATGAAGAAATGAAAGTGTTTGCGTTGTCTTTTATCGAAAAAACGGATGCAGATTTGTCACAAGTTGAGTTTTATTTTAATGAAACAAATGATGCATGGTGTCGCGATCATGGTCCTGCATTTTTATTGAATAAAAACAATCCTGATAACCCAAAAGTTATTGTTGATTGGGGATTCAATGCGTGGGGAGGAAAATATCCACCTTTTGAAAATGACGATGTTGTGCCAACAAGAATTGGTGCAGAATTTAATCTTCCTGTTTTTCATCCTGGAATTATTATGGAAGGAGGTTCGGTCGAATTTAATGGAAAAGATACGTTGATGACATCAAAATCTTGTTTACTGAATGAAAATCGTAATCCAGATTATTCGCAAGAACAAATCGAAGAATTTTTAAGAAATTATTACGGAGTTTCGCAAATTCTATGGGTAGAAGACGGAATTGTTGGTGATGATACGGATGGACACATTGATGATACAATTCGTTTTGTAAATGAAGATACAGTTTTGACGGTTGTTGAAACAGATGAATCGGATGATAACTACGAATTGTTGCAAGTGAATCTTCGCCAATTGCAAGAAATGAAATTACGAGATGGACGTCCATTAAACATTATTGAATTGCCAATGCCGGATGCGGTTTATTGCGAAGGTGAGCGTTTACCTGCTTCTTATGCGAATTTTTATATTGCGAATAAATCTGTCATTGTACCAACTTATCGTTGTGCAAAAGATGCAATTGCTTTGGATATTATTCAGAAATGTTTCCCCGATCGTAAAGTTGTAGGAATAGATTCTACAGATATTATTTGGGGACTAGGATCTTTCCATTGTTTGAGTCAACAAGAACCTAAGATTTAGTTTTTAAAATACAAAAATACCCCTCTTCAAAATTTCTTGTTGAGGGGTATTGATTTAGAATGAAAACTAAAAACTTATTTTTTAATATATTTCTCTAAGCCGATATTTAGTATGATCAGTTCTTTAACAGCTAATTTCGAAACTTCTTCGGCTCCAAGTTTTGATAGATGAGTATCATCGTTTTTGCCTTTTGGATAATAATCAATTTCATTTGGTTGATAATGTAAATGCAATTTTTTAGAGTTTCCTGGACCATATTTTATTTCCAATTTCTCTGTCAAATATTGCATATCAACAAACGGAACATCCAAATCTTTTGCAACACTTCTCACAATCAAAGGATATAAACCGTGAGTGTCAACCAAAACGCCTTTTTCATTAAAATTTCGACGAACAATAGAAGTCATTAAAATCGGAATAGCACCTTTTGCTCGTGCTTCTGTAACATATTGTTCCAAATTTGCGCGATATTGAGTGACAGGATTTGTGTAACGAACAGAATCTTCAATTTTTTGATCGTTATGTCCAAATTGAATGATTACATAATCACCTTTTTTCAATTGATTCTGAACTTTTTTCCATCTTCCTTCTGTTCTAAAACTTTTGGAACTTCTTCCATTTGTTGCATGATTCTGAATTTCTAAATCAGAATTCATTAACTCAGGCAAAAGTTGTCCCCAGCCATGTTCGGGATTTTTAGTTGGATTTTCTTTATTCGCCATTGTCGAATCTCCAACAAGAAATAGGGTTCTTTTTTGTGCGAATATTATGCTAAAAAACAAGCATAAAATCGTTGATAAAATTATTTTTTTCATGTTAATTCTGCTTTGGATTCCATCCGTTAAAAATATTCTCGATGGTATATTTTTGTATTTCTTTTTCGGTTAATTGATGCGACCAAATTGCTCTTTTTTGAGGATTATTTCCTAAACCTTTATTTTTATATTCTGCATAATAAGCTTTTTTTTCTTTATCTGGAAACATTGCATCACCTTTCCATTCGTTCCAACCAATAGGAAGAATATGTTTTCCCATTTCGGTATGTATAAAAACTGTTTTGGCAAAAGGACGCCAAGGTCTTCCCAAATAAACTTTTGTCAAATTGTCTTCTGCAATAAGACTACAATTGAAAAAAACATAACCAAATTCTTGCTCTTGATGTGTTGCCGCAGCTGTAATATAAGAATTAGCCAAACTTTTTATGGTACAATGCTCAAAAACGGCAATTGCTTCACCAAAAATAAAATCTGTCGTTCCTTCGATATAACAATTTTGATAATATTGACGACTTCTATTTGTAGCTGTGTACAATGTATCTTGACATCCTAATAACCGAATATTTTTTGCCACAAATTTATCGCCTTCCACATGCAGAGCAACAGCTTGACCTTGGTTACAACTTTCGTTTTGTATCGTGAGATTTTCTAATTGTATATCATCTGCTTCAACCAAAAAAGTGTAGGAAGTATAGGTTGTCATTTTTTGATTGGTTAAACCATCTATTTTTCCTGAAAAATCATTATTAGTAATAATAGTTTTCTCTGAATCTTCACCTTTTATCTTTATTTTATGTTTCCAAGAAGGAATTCTAATTTTTTCGAGATAAACGCCATTTTTAACAAGAATCAAAGCTTGATCTGGTCCTAAATCTCTCAACGAATTAATCGCTTCTTGAATAGATGTAAAATCTGCTTGTTGATCTTTTGCAACAGTAATTGTTTTGTATTGAGCATTTACATTAGTATAGATGAAATGTAAACAAACTATAAAAATGAATTGAATGATTTTCATTTGTTAAATCGTTTCGTTAAAAAATCAATAATGTAGTCTTTCGTTTCATCAAACCAAGGATTCATCAACCAAAAAGAATGAGGCGAATTCTTAATTTCGTATGCTTCATTTAGAATATGATAATCGCTTAATTTTTTCATCATATCATCTCTACCAGCTCGAAATCTCGGTTGCGAACTATTGATAAATAGAGTAGGAGGCGTTTTAGAAGTAACATATTCTAAAGGCGAAGCTTCTTTCCAAAGTTCAAAATTATCTTGTTTCGTATAACCGAAAAAATAACTGGCATAAGTACCTTCTTCAGCTTCGGGATGAATAAAAGAAACAATTCCATCAATATTGATAATTGCAGCAATTTTCTTTGATTTTACGCCGTAAAGTGTTGCCAATTGAGCACCTGCAGAAGCGCCAAGAATAACGATTTTCGATTGATCGAGTTTGTGTTTTTTACGATTCTTTCTCAAATAATTAACCGCATCATCCATATCTTCTAAAGGAGCTGGATATTTTGCAGCATCACTTAATCTATAATTTATCGCCATCGTTACAAAACCAGCTGAAGCCAACGTTTGAGCCATTGGTTTTTGATTTTCTTTGCTACCCGAAATCCAACCTCCACCATGTACAAGAACAATTGCTATAGAGGATTTAGTTTGATTTTTTGGTTGATAAATATCTGCTTTTAATTGATGTTTTTCTTGATAAATTATATCTTCAAACGCATTAATGTTTTCGAAGTTTTTAGAAGAAATCGGCGTAATAAAAGGGTAATTTTTCTTTAATTTTTTGTAAGTCGTTTCGATTGTATAAGGCGAAGCCTTCGGTCTCTCAACTTGACCGAAGGCTATCACCAAATGCATCATAAAAACAAACAAAATCTTTTTAATTGATAACTGCATTCTTTTTAACTTCTTTAGAACTTGTTACATTCTTCTTATCAAATGCTTTTGGTAACTTGATTTTATCAGATTCATTACCAATAATCTTAATTTCTGGAGTTGTAGCTGACTTGAATTCAGTAGTGCTTAAATCAACATTTTTACTGTTAAAAATTGTGACCGCTTTTCCCTCTTTGTAATTGAATTTTATATTTTTCAGTTGAATTCCATCAGCGTCAATAATACTTAAAGCTTTTTTCGTGTCGAAAGTTGAATTTTCAACCACAATATTTTTAATATTCATTTCTGCAAGTCCCATGATAAACAAAGCTTCGTGAGAACTTACAACATTAATATTTTTGAAAAATATATTTCGAATTGTTGGAGTTTCCTCTGTTACAGGAACTTTTTTATCATTTCTTTTTTCGTCATCTGCATTTTGATCATCTTCTACAATCGGAGAATTTCCTTCGTAAAACATGTTAAAACCAATTGCTTGCGCAGGAATATTAATCATATCAATATTAGAGATGTAAATATTTTCGATTAATCCACCACGACCACGAGTCGTTTTGAATCTTAAACCAATATCTGTTCCGATAAAAGTTGCACCAGAAACATGAACATTACGAACACCACCAGACATTTCGCTACCAATCACAAATCCGCCGTGCGCATGATAAACTGTGTTATTTTTGATAATTACATTTTCAGTAGGAATTCCACGATCGCGACCATCTTTATCTTTTCCAGATTTGATACAAATCGCATCATCACCAACATCAAACGTATTGTTGTAAATCAACACATTTTTACAAGATTCTAAATCCAATCCATCTCCATTTTGCGAATACCAAGGATTTCTAACATTCAAATTTCGAATGATAATATTCGAACTCATTAACGGATGAATGTTCCATGCTGGTGAATTTTGAAACGTTGGACCATCTAAAAGTACACGATCCGAATTAACAATACTAACCATTACTGGACGTAAAAAATCTCTTACTTTAATTAGATCTTCTTTGCTAATTTTATCAGGAACATTAAAATTAGAACTGCTGATATAACCTAATTTAGAACCTTCGCTTGGAAACCACGTTTTTTTATCATCTGATAAAACTCCGCCAGACGCAACTAGATTTTTCCATTGAGAATCTGTCATTTTACCCTTCTTTACAAAACGCCACGCATCACCATTTCCATCGATTGTTCCATTTCCTGTAATCGCAATATTCTGCGCATTTTTTGCAGAAATAGGAGAAGCAGTACGCGTTGTATTTAATCCTTCGAAGCTTGTTTCAACTAAAGGATAATCGTTGAAATCTTTACTAAAAATCAATAAAGCACCATCTTCTAAATGTAAATTGATATTACTTTTAATTTCGATAGGACCACTCAACCAAATTCCACGTGGAATAACAACTTTTCCTCCACCTTTTGCACTTGTTTCTGAAATAGCTTTGTTGATTGCTTCTGTATTTTTGAAAATTCCGTCCGATTTTGCACCATATTGAGCAATTGAAACAACACGATTTGGAAACGAAGTTTCTTTTACTTTGGGCATATTAAACTCAATATCTTTGTAAATATTCTCATCAACTTGAGCTGATAAATGAGAAGAACAAACAACCGCTAACGCAACTGTAAGTAGTTTTATGTATTTTTTCATTATTTAATGGTTTTGTTTTGAATGATATTTTTGAATTCTTTGAAAACAATTGATGCGACAGCTTTTGCGCCTGCAATTTGAAAATGTGTATTATCTTTTTGTCCATTTGGATAAGCATCGTACAAATTCGCTTCAAAATTCATGAAATAGGTTTTTGTTACATATTCTTGTCCTTTTTGGCTAAAAAAATCCATCGATAATTGATTTAAATCTAAGAATGCAACATTTTTTTCTTTTGCAATTTCTTTTGCAACAAATGGATATTCGCCATGTACATTTTCTAACTTTCCATTTTTCCAAGGATAATTTCTTGCAACAGGACTTAGAATAATCGGAATTGCACCTTTTTCTCTCGTTTGATCCACATATAATCTCAAAAATTCTTTGTAACCTTCTAAATTTACAAATCGTTCTGGTTTATCTTCGGCGGCATCATTATGTCCGAATTGTATTAAAACATAATCACCTTTTTTTAGTTGAGAATAAACCTCTCGCCATCTACCTTCTTGAAAAAAAGTACGCGTACTTCGACCACCTTTTGCTTTATCCTTGACGATGATATGTTTATTGGCTAAATGTTTCAGATCTTGTACACTATCTTTTGCAAAAAATGGTTGAAATTCTTGTCCCCAACCAGCAATTGGATATCTGTTTTTCATATAGTTTTTGCCCGGATCATAATCGTCTGTATAATCTGCAACAGTTGAATCTCCGATTAAGAAAATGGTGATTGATTTTCCTTTTTGAGCATGACAAAAATTTGACAAAGTAACGAAGCAAATTAAAGCATATAAAAATTGTTTTGTCTTCATTATTTCTCATTTTTATCTACTCTGAACCAATCAAAATCAGCATAACCACCACGTTTCGCATCTTGAGAACTTATACTATATATACCAACTTTTGCTCCGATCCATTTTCCTGGTTTAGCTTGAAATGGTTCTCCGATTGATGTATATTTTTTTCCGTTTTCACTAAAACTAAATTGACAAACTCCGTTAGGTTCGCTCACTCTTACTTTCAAGAAAACTTCATTAGTTCCTAATTTTACTTCGGATAGAATTTTTTCTGGATTATTTTTCTCTGCTTTTTCTGCACGAATCAATTGTAAATAATAACCATCTTTTTTATTTGTGATAACCAAAGATTGATAATCTGTTCCCATGATTAATAAACCAGCAGTTTTCCCTTCTGTAGCATCTTCAGGCGTAAGTTTTATTTTTGTTGAAGCTGTGAAATTTGGTGCAGGAAATTTTTGGGTTAACAAATTAGGAACCGTCCAAAGATTATTCGAATTTTCTGGAACTTTGATAGAGAAAAGACGAAGAAAATTTTGATTTGCTAATTTACTGTACCAAACAATTGAAGGATTTGCGCTCCATTGCCATTGTAATCCAATATCATTTTTGGATATCCCCCTGAATTT